>NZ_JAELTK010000009.1:0-106808 GCF_016428765.1 Delftia sp. ASV31 | reverse complement strand
AGATGTGTATAAGAGACAGGCCCAGGGGCGCGCGGACACCGTGCTGTCCCAGATGCCGCTGTTCGTGAACCAGGCGTTGGCGCCCTTGAACATGCTGGTGATGGGGCGTGACCACAAGCTGTACTACGAGGCCTACAACGATGCCTCCGACCTCAACGGCGACGGTGTGATCGATGTCGGGTACAAGCCAGACCAGATCGACTACTACGGCTACTTCAACAACAACGTCTGCTACAGCTATTCCAAGGGTGTTTTCGTGCCCTCGCAGGCAGCGACCGGAAGCAACAGGAAAAAGTGCTCGAACAACTGGAGTGGCGACTTCCTGAACTATCTGGCCACATCGCGCATGGACGCCATACGCCGCGTGCTTTATGGCGGCATGCGTGCGGAGGACACGGCTTCGCGCACCGTTTTGCAGACCGCCTACATTCCCAGGGATGCGCACAGCTGGGGCAAGGCCTATGACCCTGCGCGGGATCTCGGGGTCTACAGCATTTCGGACTATGCGCCGCTGCGCCAGCCGGCGGCCGGCACGCGCCATCTGTTTGCCGTCACCACGCTGGGGGAGGCCGCTGGCGTCATCACGCAGTTGCGCGTGCTCAATGACTCGTCGTTCCAGATCTGGGATTGGGTGTCCCAGGAGGGCTTTGCAGGGCAGAGCAACTGTGCAGGCAGCAATTCGTGCGCGCGAGGCAGCAGCAGGATCACCGACTACAACCTGCTTGTGGAGGCCTGCTCCAGCAGCAATGTCCAGTTGCTCGAGGCCAGCTGCAAGGCCTATCCCAACGGCGGCAAGACCATCTACAAGCCCACGGGGCTGCTGCACGACTTCGGAGAGAACGGGAAGATGTACTTCGGCCTGCTCACAGGCTCGTACGAGAAAAACATCGCCGGCGGCGTGCTGCGTCGCAATATCAGCAATTTCGCAGAGGAAGTCGACCCTCAGACGGGCCAGTTCAGGACGGGTGTCAATGGCGTGGTCGCCAACATAGACCGCCAGCGGCTGATCGGCTACACCGGCGGCAAATACGTGGAATGCGGCTGGATCACGTCCGGCCCCATCAGTTCGCTGGACAAGCCTTCGAAGTGCGCCATGTGGGGCAATCCCATCAGCGAAATGATGTTCGAGGCCATGCGCTATTTCGGCGGCGCGTCCCAGGCCCTCGACATCTATGACTACGCCGGCGGCTCCTCCAAGGATGCGTCCCTGGGCCTGTCCAAGCCCGCCTGGGAAACGCCCTACAGGGCCAAGGCCGAAGGCGGGGGCGGCTACCAGTACTGCTCCCGTCCCGTCATGACGGTGCTCAGCGACATCAATCCCTCCTACGACGGCAAGCTGCCCGGCAGCCGCTACGCGAGCGTCGGCGCCAGCGCCCTCAATGGCTTCAATGTCTCTGACGAGGTGGCGGCCATCGGCTCGGCCGAGCGCATAGACGGGAAGAACTTCTTCATCGGCCAGTCAACATCGGCCAATGCCGACCAGGCTCCTTCGGTCAAGACCATTGCAGACCTGTCCTGGGCGCGCGGCCTGTCTCCCGAGGAGCCCAGCAAGGAAGGCACCTACTATGCCGCCGGTGTGGCCCGTTTCGGCGCCAGGAATGCCATCTTCGGCAACAGCCAGGGCAAGAATGCGTTGAGGACCTACTCCGTGGCCATTGCGTCACCGCTGCCGGAAATACGCTTTCCGATCGGCGGCAAACGCTTTGTGACCATTGCGCCGTTTGCCAAGACCGTCTCCGGCAGTGCCGGCGGCAGCACCGTGAACAATGCGGTCTTCACGCCGACCAACCAGATCGTCGACTACTACGTGGTCAACATTGCCAACACGGGCAAGGCGGACATCGATGCCTCGGTCAATGGCGGGCGGCCCTATGCGGAGTTCCGCATCAACTACGAGGACGTGGAGCAGGGCGCCGACCATGACATGGACGCCATCGCGCGCTACACGGTCGCGCTGCAGGCCGATGGCACGGTGAAGATCGACATGGTGTCCGAATACGCCGCTGGCGGCCTGGGACAGCACATGGGCTATGTGATCTCGGGCACCACCAAGGACGGCATGTACCTGGAGGTGCGTGACAAGGACACGGCCTCGGCCTACTACGCCTACAACACGCCCCCCAATCGCGATCCGGGCTACTGCCGGGGCAGCATCTCGGCACAGCAGCGCACCGAATGCTCGAACCTGGGGCTCACGGCCACCCGCAGCTTCACTCCCGGCAATGCGACCGACGCGGGCAGCTTCCTGAAGGGACCGCTGTGGTATGCCGCCAAGTACGGTGTGCCGGACCGCGACCCCTCCAAGATCACGGGAGATCCGGACAACTATTTTCTGGTGACCAATGCCGGCACGCTCAAGGAGCAATTGACCAAGGCGTTCAACGACATCCTGCAGAGCATCAGTTCCGTGACGGCGGTCAGCGTGGACATGCCCACTGCGACACTGGGCGAAGGCGCCGACCTGTATCGCACCACGTTCGAGGTCCAGTACTGGAGCGGCGACGTCATCCGCGAGAAGCTCACCACCAGCGACAGAACGCTGGTCTGGAGCGCGGCGGAACTCCTGTCGGCGCGGTCCGCCGATGACCGCAAGATCTACTACCCCAGCAGGACCGGCAGTGCCGTGTCGCTGAGCCCTTTCACGTACTCCAGTCTCAGCGGGCAGCGCTCCGATGCGTCCTGGCTGGCCGTGCTCAACACGGACCCGGCCACGAACTCCGCCGATGGCCAGGCAAAAAAGCGCATCGAGTTCCTTCGTGGCGAGGTGCGCGATGACTTGCGCGTGCGCAAGCCCCTGGCCAGCGGAAAGCCCAATGTGCTGGGCGATATCGTCAATTCCTCGCTGGTGCGGGTCAAGGGCGGCCTGTACCGCGCCTCTGCCGCGGACAAGCTGGAGGGCAGCACCGCCTATGCCGTCTTTGCCGCGAAACAGGCTGCCAAGGAGATGCTGTATGTGGGCGCCAACGACGGCATGCTGCACGCCTTCGACGCGGCATCGGGCAAGGAGGAGTTCGCCTTCATTCCATCGGGCGTGAAGGATTCGCTCAATGTCCTGGCATCCCGGTATGGCGCGGGCGGCGCTCCTCACCGCTACTTCGTGGACGGGACGCCCGTGGTCTCGGATGTCTACTTCGGCAACGCCTGGCACAGGGTGCTGGTCGGCAGCCTGGGCGCGGGCGGGCGGCAGGTCTTCGCGCTGGACGTCACGGACCCCACCTCCCCCCGGTTGCTGTGGGAGTTCGGGGTTGAACAGGACGAACGCATGGGTTACTCGATGCCCGCGCCTGTCGTGGCGCGGCTCAACGACGCCGGCCGGTCCAAGGGCAGGTGGGTGGTATTCCTGTCCAATGGCTACCAGGCGTCGAACAGCACCTCCGGCGAGTCCAGCCTGTTTGTGCTGGATGTCTCCAGTGGCGAGGTCATCCGGCGCTTTGATTTCGCGGCAGGCATGACGGCCGCGGAGCTGAACGCGCTGCCTGCGCCGAAAAACGGCCTGTCGCGTGCCGCCGTGGTGGACAACAACGGCGATGGCAAGGTGGACGTGGCCTATGCCGGTGATCTTGCGGGCAATGTTTGGCGCGTGGACCTGGCCAGTGGTGCCAGCGGCTCGTGGAATGCGCAACTGTTCTTTGTGGCACGCGAGTCCGAACGCAGCGGCGGCAAGCGGCTGTCCATCACCACCGCACCCTACGTGGTGCGGCACTCCAGCGGCAAGGGCGATGTGGTGGCCTTCGGCACGGGCCGCTTCATGACGGATGACGACAAGCTGGACATGCGCCGGCAATCGGTGTTCGGTATCTGGGATCGCTACGGCACACCCGCCACGGCGGCGCCGCAGCCGCTGCCTACCGCCGGCAAGGGGCGCGGGGATCTGCAGGCCCAGCAGTTCACCCAGGTGAGCGGCTTTCCGGGCAAGTTCGCCCTGTCGGCCAACCCGGTCACCTGGTACAAGGACGCCACCAGCACCGCCGACTCCAATGTGCACAGCTGGGGCTGGTACGTCGATCTGCCGCGCGATGGAGAAAGACTGGTCTACGACATGAGCCTGTACGGGCGGGGACTGGTGTTCACCTCCATCCGGCCACCGCTGGGCGACCCCTGCTCCGCAGGCCTGGCCAGCACGATCTACGCCATCGATCCCGACACCGGGGGCAAGACCGACTATGTCGCCTTCGATGTGAACGGCGACGGCATCTTCAACGCCGCTGACAACCTGGCAGGCCAGCAGGTCAACGGCTACGAGGTGGGGCCGGGCAAGCCCACCATCAGCGGCGCGAAGATCTTCGACTCCAGCGGAAAGCAAAGCGGGGCAGGAGGCGCAGGCAAGAGCGGGGGCGACGATATCAACAGTGGAGTGGACCGGGGGCGACAGAGCTGGCGCCGCCAGCCAGCGAACCCGTGACCGCCATCCCATCCACTACACACCCATCCACTACACACAGGGGCCTGCCGGCCCCGGCCGTCTGGCTGGCCCTGCGGGCCCCCGAGGAGAAATGCGTGCGCAGCAAGCTACATGGATTCACGCTGATCGAGCTGATGATCACGGTGGCGGTGGTCGCCATCCTTTCGGCGATCGCCTACCCCTCCTACCAGGAATACGTGCTGCGATCGCGGCGCGTGGAAGCGCAAAGCCTGCTGGGCGAGGCCGCCGCCCGGCAGGAGCGCTGGCGGGCGCAGAACGGGGGCTACACAAGCTCCGTCGCCAACCTCAGACTGCCCTGGGGGGACAAGTCCGAGAACGGCCACTACACCCTGACGATGGCCACGGCCGCCAATGACGGCGGCTACACGCTCAAGGCCACGCGCACCGGCCGCCAGGCATCGGACAGGCGCTGCGGCGACTACACCCTGAACGCCCTGGGCGTGAAGGGCATCTCGCCCTTGGGAACGGTGGGAGACTGCTGGCGCTGAGCGCCACCGGGGCCGGGGCCTCAGTCCTGCGCCTCATCCACAAATTCCACCATGGCCGCCGACACCTTGGGCAAGCGGCCTCGTACCCGTGCCGTACTACCGCAGTCAGGTGCGTTGCGAATCCAGTTCCTCACCGTTCCTGGCCACTTCCTGCGCCCTGGAATAGCTTTCGATCAGCAACTGGTACGGCGGGAAGACTGCGCTGTAGGCCTGCGCCCACTGCAACGCGTCCTCACGGTTCCAGGTCTTTTGCACCTCCGAGCACACCGCCGCCGTGTCCATCGGCACGACGCCAGCCTGCACGATGCGCGCCAGCGTGATTTCCTGCGCCATTTTCGAGTAGGTCCCCGAGGCGTCGATCACCGCGAAGACCTGGTAGCCCTCGTGCACTGCGGCGATGCTGGGGAAGGCCATGCAGACGCTGGTGATCGTCCCCGCGATGATGAGCTGCCTGCGCCCAGTGGCCTTGACGGCAGCGACGAACTCCGGGTTGTCCCAGGCGTTGATCTCGCCCTTGCGCGCAACGTACCGGGCATGCGGGGCGTACTGGTGGATCTCGGGGATCAAGGGGCCGTTCGGACCCTGCGGCACCGATGCGGTGGTGATGACCGGGATCTTCGCCAGTGTCGCTACCTTGGCGAGTGTGGTGGCATTGGCACGCACCTCGGTGAAGGGCATGTCCTTGATGGTCTGGAACAGGCCGCTTTGATGGTCGATCAGCAGCATCGCCACATTGTCGGGATCGATGACCGGGCGGGCGCCGTTGAAGTTGGCGATGGTTTGGGGTGTGCTCACGGTCTTCTCCTCAATTGCCCTGGGTGAACGTGGTGTGGCTCGTGATCAGGTTGCGGTAGTCGGGGATGTGGTTGGAAAACAGAGTGCCCAGTCCCTGCACGTCGTTGCGCCAGTCGCGGTGCAGTTCGCAGGCAGCGCCGAACCAGCTCATCAGTTGCACGCCGGCCTGCGACATGCGATTCCACGCCGCATCGCGGGTGATGGAGTTGAAGGTGCCGGAGGCGTCAGTGATCACGAAGACGTCGAAGCCTTCCTCGATGGCCGACAGTGCGGGGAAGGCCACGCACACCTCGGTCACCACGCCGGCGATGATGAGTTGCTTCTTGCCCGTGGCCTTCACGGCCTTGACGAAGTCCTCGTTGTCCCAGGCGTTGATGTTGCCGGGCCGGGCGATGTAGGGCGCCTGGGGAAACTGGCTCTTGAGCTCCGGCACCAGCGGTCCGTTGGGACCGTTCTCGAAGCTGGTCGTCAGGATGGTGGGCAGCTTGAAATAGCTGGCGATGTCGGCCAGCGCCAGCACGTTGTTCTTGAACTTGTCCGGGTCGATGTCGCGTACAAGGGATAGCAGGCCGGTCTGGTGGTCTACCAGCAGCACGGCGGCGTTGTCCTTGTCCAGGCGGACGTAGGGCTTGGTCATGGTGAATCTCCTTGGGTCGCCCAGACAAAGGTCTTGGCTGACGGATAGAGAATAGGATTCGAACGATGAACGCGGTAGCCGTTAATATTTGCCATCAGAGTCCTATCTGAGGAACGATGAAGGCGGTGTGCAATGAAAGACCTGAACGACCTCTACTACTACGTGCAGGTGGTGGACCACGGCGGCTTTGCGCCCGCGGGCCGCGCGCTGGGGATGCCCAAATCCAAGCTGAGCCGGCGCATCGCGCAGCTTGAGGAGCGTCTCGGCACGCGCCTGATCCAGCGCTCCACGCGGCGATTTGCCGTCACCGAGATCGGCCAGACCTACTACGGCCACTGCAAGGCGATGCTGGTGGAAGCCGACGCCGCCGACGAGGCCATCGCGCTGACCCACGCCGAGCCGCGCGGCATCGTGCGCATGACCTGCCCGGTGGCGCTGCTCGATGCGCGCATCGCCGACATGCTGGCGGCCTTCATGGCCGCGTATCCGCGCGTGGAGATCCACCTCGAGGAAACCAACCGCCGCGTGGACGTGGTGGGCGAAGGAATCGACGTTGCCATCCGCGTGCGCCCGCCGCCGCTGGAAGACAGCGACCTGGTGATGCGCATGCTCGCCGAGCGCGGGCAATGCCTGGTGGCCTGCCCGCAGCTGCTGACAGGCGGCATCCCCCAGGTGCCCGCCGATCTGGCAGGCCTGCCGAGCATGGACCTGGGCCTGCCGCAGCACGAGCATGTGTGGCACCTGATCGGCCCGGACGGCACGCAGGCGGCCATCCGCCACCGGCCGCGCCTGGTCACGCGCGGCATGCTGGCGCTGCGCGCGGCGGCCTTGGCGGGGGTGGGCGTGGTGCAACTGCCCTCGATGATGGTGCGCGAGCAGATCGCGCGCGGTGAACTGGTCCACGTCATCCCGGGCTGGGCGCCACGGCGCGAGATCATCCATGCGGTGTTCGCCTCACGGCGCGGGCTGCTGCCGGCCGTGCGGGCGCTGCTGGATTTCCTGGCAGAGCGGTTTGAGGCGCTGGACGAAGACTGAGCTGCCGGCAGGCCCCATGGTGGCGATTGCAGCAGTTCATGGCTGCATCTCGCCTTGTGGGGCACGGCTCTTCGCATGTCCGTTCAATGCGGGTGTTGGTGTCCGGATGGCATGCGCTTGGGTTGCTGCACCCAGACCTTGACCTTGTATTCGCCAGCCTTTTCGAACTGCAGCGTCAGATCGAAGCGATCACCCTCGCGCAGGGGCTGCTTGAGATCGATCAGCATGAGGTGGTGTGACTGGCCATGGCGCAACTGCACCTCCTGGCCTGCGGGTAGTTCGATGAAGGGCACTTCGCGCATGCGCATGATGTCGCCCTCCATCTTCATCTCATGCAGTTCCACGCGTGCGGCCGCTGGCGTGCTGGCCCCGATGAGCCGGTCGGCGTTCTTTCCCTTGTTCCTGATCCCCCGCAAATACGCCGCCCCGTTGCTGGAGCCGGCGATGGAGGGCGTGGCGTAGGGGTGGTCTATGACCAGGTCTCCCGCCCGGAAGTCATGGGCCCGTGCCGTCAGCGGCAGTGTCAGGGCACAGCCCATGCCCAGCAGCATTCCAAGCGCCGGGCGGCGAAGCATTGTGGTCATTTCCAGTTCCTTTCCAACAGGGCATCGGGGGTCCAGATCAGCCGCAGGCCTGCCACCGTATGGCCTTTGCCAGCGATGTGCTCGCGCCCGGCTTCAAGCGCGATCAGAACGCTTTTGACAGGGCGCCAGCCGGCCATGGCCGTGAAGCGGCGCGATGGGTTGTTGGGCAGCAGGTTGGCGTCCGTGGCCACCAGCAGGGCGCCCGGCCCGCTGACGCGATTGGTGCTTCTGAGCCATTCCTGGCGGGCGCCGAATTCCCAGCGTGCGCGCGGCTGCCAGAGCACCTCCAGCCAGCCGCCCAGCGTGCGGCCCTGGTAGCTGGTGTCGCCGTTCTGGGAATAGAGGTTTCCGCTTTCGCGCCGCCAGATGCCTGCTGCGGTGAGCTTGACGCCCTGCAGCGGCGTGGTCCAGGTAGCGCTGGCCCCGGCCAGGTCCACGGTGCCGTCGAAGCAGGTGATGTCGCGCAGGCTGGCGTTGCACTGTGGCGCCGTATGGATGTGGCCGCTGTTGGAGCGCTGTACATAGGCGCCGCGGCCCTTGGGCTGCATCCGGCTGTAGAAGACGTCTGCCTCCACCGAGGTCCAGGCGGCGCTGGCATGCACGACGGGCGCCCAGGCGGCGTTGTCGCTGCCGGGAAAGCGCCGGGCGCGCCAAAGCCCCAGGTCAATGCCCTGCAGCCAGGACATGGCGCCTTGCAGGTGGGGACGCCAGGCGGCGTTGACGCCATCCTCGATCCAGTCGCCGTTGAAGGCCGCCCGCTTGGCCAGCGGCATCTGGCCGTAGCGGTCGAAGTGCCCGGCACGCGTGAGCACCTGTCCCATGGGCACGCGGTTGCGGCCTGCGCCCAGGGTCAGCTCGGCGTCTGAGCCGCTGCGCGCCTCCATCCAGGCGGCCTCCACGTGGGCTGGGTCGCTGTCGTGCCAGCCCATCACGATGTTGGCCCCCAGTTGGGGAGATACGCGCAGGCCGGCGCCCAGGGTGCCATGCTCCAGCCGCCAGCCGCGCTGGTCGTCAGGCGTGTCGCCCAGGCCCAGCGTGCCGGCCAGCCTGGGCGCCGGCAAGGTGGAATCGCCATGGAGATAGGCGGCCACCGCAGCCATGTCGATGCGCAGGCCGTTGGTCTGCGGTATGCCGTCATCCAGGGTGTGCGCGGCGGCGCTGCCTGCCGCCAAGGCGATGACGACGGCGATGGCCGCTGCCAGCGGTGTGCATTGCGCGAGGAAGGTGCGTTGCATGCTATTGGCCTGCCTGCCGTGCAAAGGGATCGGCGAGCCTGGGGTTGGTGAGCAGCTCATGGTCCGTGAGGGTTTTGAGAAAGGCCAGCAGGTCGGCGCGGTCGTCGGCCGTCAGTGCGATCTGGTTGATGAAGTCGTTCTTGTTGGGGTTGGCGCGACCGTCGCCGGCATGCGGGCCGGATGTGATGTTGCGGCCCCCGGCCGCATAGAACTGCAGCACTTCCTCCAGCGTCGCGATGCTGCCGTCATGCATGTAGGGGCCGGTGACCTCCACATTGCGCAGGCTGGGCGCGCGGAACTTGCCCATGTCCTTGAAGAGCTGGGTCAGTTCGTAGACGCCCCGGTTGGGCTCGGGGAAGGCGCCGGTGCCGCCGATGTTGTAGAGACCCGTGTTGTGGAACGGGGTCTCGACGATGCGGCTGCCCGCGTGCACGATCTGGTCGTTGAAGTTGAAGCTGCTGTGGCAGTGGAAGCATTCGGCCTTTTCGCCGAAGAACAGGTTCATGCCGCGCTGCTCGGCCGGGTTCAGTGCCGTGCTGCCCTTGAGGTACTGGTCATATTTGCTGTTGCCCGAAAGAATGGTGCGCTGGAATGCCGAGATGGCGTGGATCACATTGCCCCAGGTGATGGGCGCTGCCTGGCCCGGGTAGGCCCTGGCGAAGCGCGGGCCGTAGCCGGTGTCGGCAGCCAGCCGCGCGAGGATTTCCTCCTTGTTGTTGTCGTTGACGCCCATCTCCACCGGGTCCGTGCCGAACAGCGGCGTCTCCATCTGCTTTTCAAGCGTGACCAGCGAGGGGTTGGCCCAGGTCAGCGTGGCGTTGTAGACCACGTTGGCCAGACTCTGGGCGTTGCGCGGATGTGCGTGCCCCGTGGAGCCCAGTGATGTCGTCAGGCCATCGGTGAAGGCCTTGGACTGTATGTGGCAGCTCGCGCAGGCCTGCGTGCCATTGCCCGACAGGCGCCTGTCGTAGAACAGAAAGCGGCCGAGCTCGGCCTTCTCCGCCGTCATGGGGTTGGAGTCGGGCACCTTGGGCGTGGGGAAAAAGGAGGGCAGCACCCAGGACCAGCCCGTGCTGCTGCCGGAGTCATCGTGGACGGCGGTGTCGCCGCCCCCGCAGCCCGCCAGGGCGATGGCCCCGGCAAGGCCGCACAGGGCGGCGGTCCATGCCGCCACCCGCCGAAGCGAATGGGGCTTGTGCATTACTTGGCCTCGGTACGGAACACGGTCTGGCCGCTGCCTTCATTGATGGAGCGGCCCGTGGTCAGATCGATCTTGAGTGCGCTGAAGATGGGCACGCACTCCGGATCGGTGGCCCCGGACATGCAGCCGGCGGCGCCGCCCAGGTCTTCCTTGATGTTCGAGCCCTGCAGCAGCTGCGCAATGTCCAGCACCACCTTCTGGGTGCCGGCATTGAAATCGCCGAACCCGAAATCCATGCGGTCCGCACGCGCGCAGCTGACCGTCTCGCCGGTCACGGGGTTGCCCGTGCAGCCGGTGGAGCCCAGGTGCACGTAAAACGTCTTGCCGGGGGCGGCCGGCGCGGGGCGGGCCACGCCGCCCACGGGGTTGACCTCGATCTGGGCGAACTTGCGGCCGGCCTGCCAGGACCAGGCCAGGGCCTGCACATCGAGCGGCTTGGGCGCGACGGCATAGTCGGTATGGTTGACCGAGGAGGGCACGCCCACGGTCATCCTGATGCCCTTGTACGTGCCTGCGGGCACCGTGCCCCTGACCTGCGTGTTCTGCGCCTGCGTGCCTGCGTCGGCGCATGCGCCGGTGCCGTCCTCCAGGTCGATCAGCGTCACCTCCTTGGTCTGCCAGTCGTTGACGTCCAGGGTGACGGCCACGGCCTCGCCCTTGTCATTGATCAGCGAGACGCCGCTGACGTAAAAGCGCAGGTCATGCAGGTCCACCGTGGCCTGGGTGGTTCCCATGCCGGCGATGGGCGTGCCGCATTTGGCGGGCAGGTTGCCGGCCTTGGCGGCGAACTCGATGGCCACGGCCTGGGGGCCTGTGGGTGTGGTGGGCGTGGTGGGCTGGCCGTTGTCACCGCCTCCGCCGCCACCGCAGGCGGCCAGCAGCAGCGGCAGCGCGGTGGCGATCAGGGCGAGGGGAAAGCGGGAGTTGTCAAAGTAAGTGGTACGCATGGGTAAACGGTTTCTTGGTGCCTGCGCTGGGGCCATGGCGGCGCGCAGGCGTGGGTAACCCTGCAGGCTGCGACACGGGTCGCGGCTTGGCATGGAAGAGGAATTCGGGAATGGGCGACGGCATGCCGCCCGTGCGGCCCTTTCGGGCTTCAGGAAAGGGGAGGCGCCCTGGGGGGAGTGCTCAGCACCACGCGCAGCACGGTGTCCCGCGGGCGCAGGGCCTGGGGCGGCAGCGGGGTGGGAGGCGGCGGCGCGGCAAAGCGCAGGTCCGCGCGGGACAAATCAGGAGGTGCATCGCCCACGACCCGGCACAGGGGGCAATGCGCCTGGCCAGCGGCCGTGGTTTGACCATCGGCTTCGGGCTCGCCTGCAGCAGACACCGGTTGCGCCTGCTGCAGGCCCAGGGGCGTGCAGACTTCCATGGCCAGCCGCGCCAGCGGGTCGCCACTGCCCTGGCCCGATGCCAGCACCATCGCCAGGGCAGGGTGCACAAAGGCGAACAGCAGCGCCGCAGCCATCCAGGCGGCAAAGCGCCGACCCTGGTCGCGCCGCTGTCGTGCGCCCGGCAACGCCCACGGCCAGTCGGGTGGCCCGAAGGCCACCAGGCGCTTGATGCGGAGGCTGGTGCAGCGCATGGGCCCTGTGTCAGTGCTTGTGATCGTGGCCCGAGGGCGCCGCCTTGGTGGCCAGCGGGCGTACGGGTGCCTGCACCTGCACGGATTCACGCTTGCCGTCCTTGCCTTCGATGATGAGGGTCAGCGGCACGGTCTGGCCTTCCTGCACCTGCTGCTTGAGGTCCAGCAGCATCACGTGGTAGCCGCCGGGCTTGAGTTCCACGGTCTTGCCTGCCGGCAGCGCGATGGACGGCACCTGGCGCATCTTCATCACGTTGTCCTGCATGGCCATCTCATGGACTTCGACGACCGGCGTCAGGGGCGAAGTCGCTGCGACGAGCTTGCTGTCCTGTGCGGCCTGCAGTTTCAGGAACGCGCCGGTGGCCTTTTGCTGCGGCACGGTGGCGCGCACCCAGGCATCACTGACGCTGACCTGGGCATTGGCGAATCCGCTGATCATGGCGGCGGCGAGGGCAAGCAAACGGACGTGGCGTTTCATGGGGTTCTCCTTCGTTGGCAAAAATGTCGTGTGTGCCTGGTGCGTGCCTGGTACGTGACTGGTGCGGTGGACGGCTGGAGGGTGTCCATCAGAAGCGCAGGTTCATGCTGGCATAGACGCCGCGCCCGTCGGCGGGCGAGTAGCCCGAGGAGCCGCTGTCATACCAGGCGTAGACGTACTTGCGGTTGGTGACGTTCTTGACCTGCAGGCCCAGGTCCATGGTTTCCGAGAGGCGGTAGCTGGCGCCCAGGTTCAGCACGGCGAACTTGCCTGCTCGGCCCTGGGTATTGGTGCGCTCCAGGTAGTAGTCGCCCTGGGCATTGCCCCAGGCCGACAGCTTCAGCCGGTCCGTGGCCTGCCAGTCCACGCCGGCCGAGACCAGGTAGTGCGGCACGTTCTCGATTTCCTTGCCCAGGGTGGCGGGTGCGCTGGGGTCGGGCGCGGTGATGCGCGCCACCTGATGGGAGTAGGCGATCCAGGCGGTGGTGCGGGCATGGGGCTTCATGTTGATCTGGATGTCGTAGCCCTTGCGCAGCGTCTTGCCCACGTTGCCCAGGCCGCCGGGGTCGGGCAGGCCGTCCACGCCCAGCACCCGGGCCACCTCGCCCGAGGCGCGCTGCTCCCAGTAGGCCACGCGGCCGTTGAGCCAGGGCAGGGGAGAGAACTTGACGCCCGCTTCCCAGCCATCATTGATGGAGGGCCTGAGGTTGCGATCCTGCGTGCGGTAGGCGTCGATGCCCGAGCCGATCTGGAAGGTCCGGCCCCAGTTCGCGTAGACGCTGGCCTGCTGGCTCAGGGTGTAGGCGATGCTGATCTTGGGCTGCTTGATCAGGCCATAGTCATGCACGGGGGCGCGCGTGCCGGCCAGGCGGTCGATGAAGTGGCCATCGACATTGTCGACGCGCAGCGCCGGGATGATCCGCAGGGCTTCGATGGGGCGGATCACGGCCTGCACGTAGGCGCCCTGCGTATTGAGGTCGAAGTCCCAGTCGCGGAACTGCGAGGTCCGCACGCGCTCCGTGGTGCGGTAGCGCTGGCCCAGGTTGCTTTGCCGCTGGGCGTCCAGACCGCCTTCGAGCGTGAATTCATGCGCCCAGGCCACCTTGGGGCGCCAGGTCAGGGTGGTGATGGCGCCTTGCTGCTGCTCGTCGTTGTAGCGCTCCTGCTGCGATCCCGCTGCCGAGAAGCGTACCCAGCGCTGGTTCTCGTACTGGTTGGCGTAGACCTTGGCAGACAGCGACAGCTCGGGCGTCAGTTCGCCATCCAGGTGGGCGCTGAGCTGGCCGGTTTCCCGCTCGCCACGGTCGGCCGCCGCGTAGGCCGGGGAGCTGCGCGGCGCCTTGATGGCTTCTTCGTAGCTGAGGTAGCCCGACTCCAGCGCCTTGTTGCGGTAGTAGCGCGCGATCACGCCGGTGCGCCAGCGGCCATCGTCCGAGGTGTAGAACCATTTGCCGGACAGGGACAGCTTGCGGGCATCGGCATGGTCCCGGTAGCCGTCCGAATCGCGCCAGGCCAGGAAATAGTTCTGGCTCCAGTTGCCGCTTTCGATGCCCTTGGACACCTGAAACTCCTTGGTCCCGAAGCTGCCCACGGTCACGCTGGCACGGCCCTCGTTGCCGCCGGTGCGGGTGATCACGTTGGCATTGCCGGCGATGTTGTTGAGGCCGTAGCGCGCGTCATTGGTGCCGCGCACGATCTCGATGGCCTCGATGTCCAGCGGGAAGACCGCGTCCAGAAAGGGCATGCCCCCGGCGTTGTCATTGCTGGGGATGCCATCGATCAGCAGCTTGACCGCATTGATGCGGCCTTCGCCGTTGAAGCCTCGGAAGGAGAAGCGCCCGGCATCCGTGCCCTGCTTGAACTGCGTGACCTGCACGCCGGGCGCCTTGGACAGCAGCTCCCAGCTGTAGTCCACATGTTCGTTTTCGAGGATGTCCGCGCCCACGATGTCCACGGAGCTGAACACGCTGCGCGTGGACAGCGGGCCGGAGGCCTTGGAGGTGATGCTGATGGTACCCAGCGTCAGGGCGGAGTCGTCCTGGCTCAACGGTTGGGGGGCGACCAGGCCCTGGGCATGGGCCACCGAGGCCAGTGCCAGGGTGATGGACAGGGCCAGGGGGCTGCGCGAGAAGGAGAGGGAGACAGACATCACGTGAGGCGGACGGTGGATGGTGCGGAGGATGCGATCGGCTCAATGGGCCGGATGTGCGGATGGGGATGCTGGCCCTGCGCGTCCCTATGGACCATGCCGTCGAACAGGGACAGCAGGGTGCGGCGCGGTGCAGGGCTGCGCGGGCATGGCGGACTCGGCCGGTACGACCTTGCTGGCCAGGCTGCGCGCGGCCGATGCAGACAGGCCAGCCATTGCCGGCATCTGGAGGGCCTTGAGCCCATCGCCGCCACATACGGCCTGGTCACAGGCGGGCGCAATGGGGGCTTGGGGCAGGGCAGGAAATGACCTCGCAACTGGCGTGGCGCAAGGCCTTGCCATGGTGTCGCGGCCAAGGCAGCCGCGCTATCGATGCGAGGGAATCAGGCCTGTGCGGGAGGCCCGCGGGGCGGAAGCGGCGCGCCGACCAGGGCTGCGATATGGGCCGCTGCAAACGGATGCAGGGCTGCCGCCAGAGGATGGGGTTGTGCCACCGCCAGGCTGACGGGAGGCAGAGGCAATGCAGGGGCCAGGCACATCGAGCAGTCGAGGGTGTGCTGACCTGGCGCCTGGGCCTGGCCATCGTCGTCAAGAACCACCATGGTGATGGCTCCGCCGCTGGAGCAGATGAGCTCCATGGTCTTGGGGTTCACGAAGGGCGAAGCGCCCGCAACACCCAGCGTCAGCAGGAACCACGCCAGGGCGAGGCGCTTCCAGAATGACGATGTGCGAAGGGTGTGCATAGCCCGCGATTATGGCGGCGATATCGGACCGACAGCAACCTTCTTGCGCAATGGCGGATGCAGATCCGGCCCTGTTGCGACGCTTCCAGCACCATCAACGCATCGCCCGCAGCTACAGCCTTTCCCGCTTTTCAATGCACGGCAGCAATCCTGCCTGCCTGGCTGGCTACCACCTGGAACTCCATCTTCATCGCTGGCCGATGGACGAGGTCGGAAGCTGGATGTACCTGAAGCCCGAGACCAGCGCGGGCTCCTGGACTTCTTTGGACTTGTTGGGATTTCTTGGGATGCCAGGATGGCCTGCCCGGAGGGACTCGAACCCCCGACCTATTGCTTAGAAGGCAATTGCTCTATCCGGTTGAGCTACGGGCAGGTATGGCCGCTGACGGGCCAGCGCGGATCATACCCGCAATGGGTGGGCGCTCAGGGCTTGGCGGCGTGCCCTGGCGCCCTGGCCGTCATTCGGCGTCGTCTTCTTCCTCGAAAACCACCGAAGGAGGCGCCATCACGCGCGCCATGTCGGTCATCGTGGGAACCAGGCCGCGTGCGAGGTAGCTGTAGGGCGTGTCGGGCTCCAGCGCCGCAGCGGCAAGATTGGCCATGGGCTGGTTCATCGTCAGGTAGTAGCTGCCCACGGGTGCTTCGACGGCGCCGCGCGTGAGCGCATAGGCGCCGCTGGCGGGCGTGGCCGAGCGGGCCTCGTTGTACGAGTCGGCCAGCAGCTGGCCGGGCTCGGCCACCTTGAGCACCTGCAGGCCCAACAGGCGCAGCCTGTCCACGGCGGGCTGGGCGCTGGCGGACAGCCAGTAGCCGCAGGAGCGCGGGCGCGACAGCGTGGTGCGCGGCTGCAGCGAAGCGTTCCAGTCCACGCGCACCTGCTGGTCGGCGCCCGTGTCGGGCTGGATCATGGTGAGGGTGCGCTGCTCGGGGGTCTGCTCGGCCAGTACGGCCAGTTGCTGATGGCAGGCAAGGGAGGCGGTCTCGCGGGCCACGAAGGCCTGCACCTGGGTGAGGTCCTTGGCGCGCTCGGCGCTGGAATGCAGCATGCGTGTGGACGCGGTGACCAGGGTGTGCACGCGCCGCTGGATGTGGGCGCGGCCCAGGTCCGAGCCACGGCTGCTGACCAGGTAGCCCACCGAGTTCTTGAGCCCGCTGACGTTGCGCAGCGAATCGGGCGCCAGGCTGCCCATGGAGATGGACTTGTCCTGCAGATCCTGGCTGGTGGTGTAGTACCAGTCGCTGCTCAGCCCGGCCTGCGACAGCGCGGTGCGCAGCGGCGCCGTGTACCACTCGCGCGCAGCCTTGGTCACGAATTCATTCTGGTTGGCCGTGGCCGAGTACTGCAGCAGGGCGTCGTAGCGCTGTATGGCCTGGTACTTCTGCAGGAAGATGCTGGCGGCGGGGAATTCCTGCAGGTCCACCACGGCGACGGGGCGGTAGTCGCGTGCCAGGGTGGCCAGGGCCTTGGCCTCGGGCGTGTTCAGGAGCAGGTGGTCATGGGCGATGTCGGTGCCATCGGCTGCATTGCGCGTGCCGGCTTCCACGGCATCGGGGTTGGCGCGCGGCACGAGGATCACGTTGATCTGCTGCAGCAGCGGCTCCAGCAGGCCGCCGGGCGCGAGCTCGCGGGCGATGATGAGCAAGGCCTCCGTGCCCGCAGGTTCGTCGCCGTGCTGGCCGGCCACGAGCATGACCGTGGGACGGCGACTGTCATAGAGCGCCGACGGCTGAATGCCGGGTGCGCGCGTGGCCACCAGGGCCTGGATGGGGCTGCCGCGCTGCGAGCTGCCGGGCTGCACGATACCCAGGCGCGTGTCGCGGCCCAGGGATTTGCTGGCCTGGCTGTTCAGCCAGGAAGACAGTTCGCTGGCCGTGGTGAACTGGTTGCGCTGCGGCGCCAGGCCCGGTGTGTCGTAGCGGGTGGCTGGATCGGGAAAGCGCGCAGCCACGGCCGCGTTGTAGGGCAGCGGGACCAGGTTGTTGGCCGGCGCAATGGGCTGCGTGGTCGCCTGCGGCACCACCGGGGTGGCTGGGGCCGGCCGGGCGGGGGCGGGCGCCTGGGGCTTGGAGGTGGTGGGCCATGGCGGCAGCGGGGTGCTGGCGCAGGCGGAAAGCAGGGCTGCGCACGCCAGGGCCGACCACCGCAACCTGTCCTGTGGCAGCTCCGAATCGGGGCGCTGGCTGGAGGGGGTGGCGTGTGGGGTCTGCAGTGTCATGGCGTGGCCTTGAGGAACCAGTCGGGGGAGTCTTTGGAAATCCGGGAAAAGGGCGCGGCCTTCAATCGCCGCAGGCCGCAATGCTATCGGGATGATAGCCATGCAGGCTTGCGGCGCGCTGTCGGCTGAATGCGCAATCTGCGCCATGTGAAAAGGGCTGCAGCCCCGGAGAGATGCAGCCCTTTTTTGCTGGCGGATTCCTCGGCTTGCCGCAGGGCATGCCAAGGAGCCGTGGTGCAGGTCAGCGACCGTAGCCGCCGCGCGAGGGGCCGCCACGGCCGCCGCCGCCGAAGCCGCCACCACCGCCGCCGCCGCCATTGCCGCCGCGGTTGAAGCCGCCACGGCGGCCGCGTTCGGCCATGGTGTCCACGCTGGTGCGCATCGGATCGGGCTGGCCGCCACCTGCGCTGCCACGGGGGCCGCTGCTGCGTGCATGGCCCAGCTGCGTGCCCAGGTGGGCATCAGCGCGCGGGGGTTGGTCATCGAAGCGACGGACACCGCCGCCGCCTTCGCCGTCAGGGCGCGGGCCGCGCCTGGGGGCGTTCTGGGGGGCTGCCTTGGGGCGGTGGGCGGCGCCGGAGCCATTGCCCGGGCCATCGAAGCGATCGCGGCGCGGCTTGTTGTTGGCGCTTGCACCGGCGTGGTTGCGGCCACGGCCCTGGCCGCCGGCGTTGCCTTCGGAGCGGCCTTCGTCCGAGCCGGCCTTGGGAGCCTGACCACGGCCGCCTGCGCGGCCGCCACGGTCGGGCTGGGTGGCCTTGGTGGTGCGGATGCGGTCCATCATTTCCTGGCGCGCAGCCTTGGCGGCGGCCTGCATGACGTCACGGCTGGGCGGCTTGCCCGCGCCGCCCCAGATGGTCTGGCGGCCCATGGCGATGGGTTCGGCCACTTCGCCTTCTTCCGGGCCGAAGCCTTCGAGCACCTGCACAGGGATTTCCTGCTTGGTGAAGCGCTCGATGTCCATCATGAAGCCTTCCTCGTCCATGCAGACCAGGCTGACGGCGTGGCCTTCGCGACCGGCACGGCCCGTGCGGCCGATGCGGTGCACGTAGTCCTCGGACACGTTGGGGATCTCGTAGTTCACGACGTGCGGCAGCTCATCGATATCGATGCCGCGTGCAGCGATGTCGGTGGCGACCAGGGCGCGCAGCTCGCCGGTCTTGAAGCCGGCCAGGGCCTGGGTGCGGGCGCTCTGGCTCTTGTTGCCGTGCAGCGCCATGGCGCTGATGTTGTTCTTGGTCAGGAATTCGGCAACGTTGTTGGCGCCGAACTTGGTGCGCGTGAACACCAGAACCTGGCTCCAGTTGTTCTCGTTGATGATGTGCAGCAGCACCTGCTTTTTCTTGCCGCGGCCCACGGGGTGGATCACCTGGGTGATACGCTGGACCGTGGTGTTGCTGGGCGTGACCTGGATGGACTGCGGGTTGCGCAGCAGACCGTTGGCCAGGTCGCGGATCTCGTCGCTGAAGGTGGCCGAGAACAGCAGGCTTTGCTTGTCCTTGGGCACCAGGGCCAGCACCTTCTTGACGTCATGGATGAAGCCCATGTCCAGCATGCGGTCGGCTTCGTCGAGCACCAGGACTTCGACGGTGGACAGGTCCATGAAGCCTTGCTGCTGCAGATCCAGCAGGCGGCCCGGCGTGGCGACCAGGATGTCCACGCCCTTCTTGATGCGGTCGATCTGGGGCTTCATGCCCACGCCGCCGAAGATGACGGTGGAGTTGATGTCCAGGTACTTGGCGTAGCTGCGCACCGATTCCTCGACCTGTGCGGCGAGTTCACGCGTGGGCGTCAGCACCAGGGCGCGGATGCCCTTGCCGCCGAACTTGTTGCGCGGCACCTGGCCTTGCGAGAGGCGTTGCAGCATGGGCAGGGTGAAGGCAGCGGTCTTGCCAGTGCCGGTCTGGGCACCTGCCAGCAGGTCGTGGCCGGCGAGCACCGCAGGGATGGCCTGTGCCTGGATGGGAGTCGGGTTCTCGTAACCCTCCTCAAGCACGGCCTTCAGAATGGCGGGAGCCAGATTCAGTTCTTCAAATGTCATGTGATCAAAGATGCGCCCGTCCGGGGCGCTGGGTATCTGCCTGTCGAGGCAACCAGGGCGGTTGCCGGACCAGTCGTAGGCGGATGTAGTTCAATGTCGGGAGCCTGGAAAACAGCGTCCATCGTCCCCAGCTGGAATGCTGATGTCACGGGCAACTGGAACCCGTGACGCAGGGTATTGTCGCATGCGCCGATAATCACGGCTGGCGTGCAACCGATTTGTTGCCCGGTTTTTGCAGAAATCAACGATTCAAGTACTCGGACCAGAATGGCTCAATACGTTTTTTCGATGAACCACCTCACCAAGACCGTGCCGCCCAAGCGGCAGATCTTGAAGGACATCTCTCTCAGCTTTTTCCCGGGCGCCAAGATCGGCGTGCTGGGTCTGAACGGCTCTGGCAAGTCCTCGCTGCTCAAGATCATGGCCGGGGTGGACAAGGAATTCGAAGGCGAGGCGCTGCCCATGCAGGGCCTGTCCATCGGCTATCTGCCGCAGGAGCCTCAGCTCAATCCAGAGCACACGGTGCGCCAGGCCGTGGAAGAGGCCATGGCCGAAGTCAACGCGGCCCGTTCGCGCCTCGATGAAATCTACGCCGCCTATGCCGAGCCCGACGCCGACTTCGACGCGCTGGCCGCCGAGCAAGGCGAGCTCGAAGCCAAGATCGCCGCTGCCGGCACCGACTCCGAGCACCAGCTGGAGATCGCTGCCGACGCCCTGCGCCTGCCGGCCTGGGATGCCGTGATCGGCAAGCTGTCCGGTGGCGAAAAGCGCCGCGTGGCCCTGTGCAAGCTGCTGCTGTCCAAGCCCGACATGCTGCTGCTGGACGAGCCCACCAACCACTTGGACGCCGAGTCCGTGGAATGGCTGGAGCAGTTCCTGCACCGCTTCACCGGCACCGTGGTGGCCATCACCCACGATCGCTACTTCCTGGACAACGCTGCCGAGTGGATTCTGGAACTGGACCGTGGCCACGGCATTCCCTACAAGGGCAACTACTCCGAATGGCTGTTCCAGAAGCAAAGCCGCCTGGAGTCCGAGCAAAAGGGCGAGGAAGCCCGCGCCAAGGCCCTGAAGAAGGAACTGGAGTGGGTTCGCCAGAACGCCAAGGGCCGCCAGACCAAGTCCAAGGCCCGTATCGCGCGCTTCGAGGAGCTGAGCGATTTCGAATACCAAAAGCGCAACGAAACCCAGGAAATCTTCATTCCTGTGGCCGAGCGCCTGGGCACCCAGGTCATCGAGTTCAACAACGTCACCAAGAGCTTTGGCGACCGCGTGCTCATCGACAACCTGACCATGAACATCCCCGCTGGCGCCATCGTCGGCATCATCGGCCCCAACGGTGCCGGCAAGTCCACGCTGTTCAAGCTGATCGCGGGGCGCGAGCAGGCCGACTCCGGCGAAGTCATCGTGGGCCAGACGGTCAAGATGGCCTATGTGGAGCAGACGCGTGACGCGCTGGCCAACGACAAGACGGTGTGGGAAGACATCTCGGGCGGGCTGGACATCATCAATGTCGGCAAGTTCCAGATGGCTTCGCGTGCCTACGCGGGCCGCTTCAACTTCAACGGCCAGGACCAGCAAAAGAAGGTCGGCAACCTCTCCGGCGGCGAGCGCGGCCGCCTGCACCTGGCCAAGACGCTGATCCAGGGCGGCAACGTGCTGCTGCTGGACGAGCCCTCCAACGACCTGGACGTGGAAACGCTGCGCGCGCTGGAAGATGCGCTGCTGGAGTACGCGGGCACGGTGCTGGTGATCTCCCACGATCGCTGGTTCCTCGACCGTATCGCCACGCACATTCTGGCCGCCGAAGGCGATTCGCAATGGGTGTACTTCGACGGCAACTACCAGGAGTACGAAGCCGATAAGAAAAAGCGTCTGGGCGAGGAGGGTGCCAAGCCCAAGCGCATGCGCTACAAGGCACTGAAGTAAGCATCAAAGGCAAGCCTCAAAGCGCCTCCGGCACGGGCTGGAGCCTGTATTCTTCGGGCCATGAATCCTCCACCCGTTTCTGTTGCGGCGTTGCAAGCCTGCCTGGTGCAGGCTGTTCGCGGCTCGGAGGCGCTGATCCTGCGGCTGCTGCAGCGCACGGCGCATGCCATGGAGCAGGCCGACCAGCCGGGCTCCGGCCTGCCGCGCCGCGCTGAAATCCCCGAGGCACTGGAGCTGCTGGCCCGCCACCGGGCGCCCATGCTCAAGGGCTATGGGCGGGCGCTGCTGGAATGCTTTGGTCAATCCGGCGGCGCTGCGGTCTGGCCCCCTGTGCCTGGCATGTCCGGTGCGTCCGGTGTGCCCGGCACCACCGATTTCGCTTCCCTCTCCCTCCTGGACGACTCCGTGCTGCAGTCCCAGCTGGCCCACCAGCGCCTGCTGCAGCATGTGGCGCCGCAGGTGGAGATCGCGCTGGCCGAGCTCGATGCCCTGGTCAGCGCCGTCCAGGGCCTGGACCGTGTCCAGCCCGAACGCAATCCGCTGCGGCCCCACAGCTATGTGCAGGCGCTGCAGCGCGTGATCGACGACACCGGGGTGGACCCCGGCTCCGCCGCCTGCTGGCTGGGCTTCATGCGCGAGCACCTGGGTGCGCTGCTGGTGTCCGAGTACGGCCATATCGCCCAATCCCTGCGTGACAAGGGGGTGCAGCCTGCGGCCTATGGCCTGGCGCCGGCACAGGCCCCTTCGCCCGAGGCGGGGCGCCGCCATTCCGACCTGCCGGGGCAAAGCCGCTGGCGGGCACCTTCCCACTATGGCGATGCCGTGGCCCAGAGCCGTGCCTATGGCTCCTTTGGCCAGCAGGCCCAGGAAGATGAGCTGACGCGGCGCCTGGTGGCGGCCCTGCTGTCCGATCCACGCTGGATGGATTCGCACCGCGAGGCGCCCGCTGCGGCGCCTTCTTCCATGTTGGCGCTGGCCCACACATCCGCCTATTCCGTGCCCGGGCAGTTTGCGCCGGCCATGGACGGCGCAAGCCGCCTGCAGACCACCGCCTGGCAGGGCAGCGAGACGGCACCCACCGTGCTGGCGGCGCTGCCCGAAGGCTGGACTTCTCTGAGCTGCATGGCGCTGGAGTCCGTGCAGCACCACTCGGCCCAGCTGGAGCAACTGATGCAGGCGCTGCAGCCGCCCGAGCAGCAGGAGCCCGCACCCGGCGTGCGTGCCGACGACGGCGCCGCGCTGCACACCCTGCAGCGCATGATGCGTTTCATGGCGGCCGACACGCGCCTGCTGCCTTCCGTGCAGCGCACCGTGGGCCGTCTGGAGCCGCTGCTGCAGCAGCTGGTGGTCCAGGACGCGCGCTTTTTTGAAGACCGCAGCCACCCCGCGCGCCAACTGCTCGATGAGCTGACGGCGCGCAGCCTGTGGTTCGACAGTGAATCCGCGCCGGGCTACAGTCAATTCCTGCAGGTGGCCGATTCCGCCGCCATGCGGCTGGCGGCCCTGCAGCGTGCCGATGCGTCGGCCTTTGCCACGGTGCTGCAGCAGCTGCGCGACGGTTGGGGCGGCAGCGGCATGCAGCCCGTGGGTCCTGGCGAAATGCCGGAAGGCGGCACGGTGACCGGGCCTGTCTCGGCTGCGCTCAGGCATGTGGAAAGGCGGGGCGTGGACCCGCGCTGGCCCGAAACCGCCATGCCCAGGGCCGAGCAGATTGCAGCCGCCATCCGGCGCCTGCCCAGCGCCCAGGGCGTGCCCGATGACATTCTGGAATTCGCCACGGGACCTTGGGCCGAAGTGATCGCCAGCGTTCAGGAGCCCGTGGACGGCAGCGAGGCCCGGGACCCCGGCGGCTATCTGGCCCTGGTGCCCAGCCTGCTGTGGAGCGTGTCGGCGCACGCGGGCCGCGATACCGACCGCCTGGTGGCGCTGGCACCCCGGCTGCAGGCCCGGCTGCGCGCCGGCCTGCGCAGCGTGGGGCGTACGGAAGAGGAAATCCAGGCCTTTGCCGCGCGCCTGGCCGGCCTGCACCAGGACGCGCTGGATGCCGGTGTGGTCCGCCAGCCCATAGAGAGCGTGGACATTTATCTGGACTCCATACCGCCGACCATCTACGGGTCGGACTCGGTGCTGGCGTCCCTGTCTTCCTCCACTGGTGCGGCAACGCTTGGCCAGACAACGCCCGGCTCCCTGGCGGCCCGCCTGCCGCAGTCGTTGTTTGGCGTGGCAGCCTCCCTGCCGGTGCCGCTCGATGTGCGGCAGCCGATGGGGGACGATATCGGCGCGCTGACCGAGCAGGACCTGGAACTGCCCGAGGCACTGCAGGATGAGCTGCCGGCCACCCAGGCTGCACAAGCGCCGCAGGCCTTTGCGGGGCTTACGGGGCTTGCTGGGCTTACCGCGCAGGCTGCGTTGGCCGGTGGCGAAGCCGCCCCGATGCCTGCCGAGCCTGCGCTGCCCCTGGAGCCACCGCCGCCGGTGGCTCCCGTGGTGTCCGAAGACTGGGCGCTGGGCACCTGGGTGGAACTGTCCAACGCCCGGCAGTGCATCCGCACCCAGCTGACCTGGGTCAGCCCGCAGCAGACGCTGTTCCTGTTCACAGCCACCGATGGCAGCACCCAGTCCATGACGCGCCGCATGCGCGACAAGCTGCTGGCGCAAGGGCAACTGCGGCGCGTGGACTGAGGCGCCTGCCGCACATGCGCCGGCGCCGATGGGTACGAATCGTGCCCAATTCGGGCCTTGCGGAGGTTGAGGCCTGAGGCCTGTCAAAAAGACAATGTCCTGCATCGGTGCGCTCCGGATCACGGGGCGCATCACCGAATAGACCCCACCAGCAGGAGACAGGAACCATGGCGCGTTTGAGGATAGGCATCGTCGGAGCAGGCATTGGCGGACTGGCGGCAGCCAATGCGCTGCACCAGGCAGGGCATGAAGTATTGGTGTTCGAGCAAAGCCGGCAGTTCCTGCGCGTGGGCGCGGACATCAACCTCACGCCCAATGCCGTGCGCGCCCTCGATGGCCTGGGCGCCGACATTGCCGCCGCCGTGCGCGCCAGCGCCGCACGGCCCACGCACCGCATCAGCCGCAACTGGGACACGGGCGAGGAAACCTCGCGCCTGACCATGGGTGACGAGGCCGAGCGCAAGTACGGCGCCCCGCAGTTGACCATCCACCGCGCCGATCTGCTGGCCGCGCTGGCCGATGCCTTTCCGCTGGACCAGGTGCAGTTGGGCAAGCGTGCCAGCCAGATCACGCAGACGGGGCAAGGCGTGGACATCGCGTTCACAGATGGCAGCGAAGTGGCCGGGCTGGACGCACTCATTGGCGCGGACGGCATCCACTCCGTGGTGCGCGCGGCCCTGTTCGGCGCCGAGAGCCCGCGCTTCACGGGTGTGGTGGCCTTCCGCGCGGTGGTGCCCACCGAGCGCGTGCGCCATGTGCCCGACATCCAGGCCTTCACCAAATGGTGGGGCGCCACGCCGCAAAGCCAGATCGTGACCTTTCCTCTGAACCAGGGGCGCGACACCTTCATCTTCGCCACCACGGCCCAGGATTCCTGGCACGAGGAATCGTGGACCACGCCCGGCAGCGTCGAGGAGTTGCGCGGCTTCTACGCCGATTTCCATCCCGATGCCCGGGCGCTGCTCGACGCCTGCGATGGCGTGCTCAAGACCGCGCTGTACGAGCGCGATCCCCTGTCGGCCTGGTCGCAGGACCGCATCACGCTGCTGGGCGATGCCTGCCACCCGATGATGCCCTTCATGGCCCAGGGCGCAGGCATGGCCATCGAAGATGCCGTGGTGCTGGCCCGCAACCTGGATGCTGCCCCGGGTCCGCAGCAGGTGCCCGAGGTCCTGGCGCGCTACCAGGCCATGCGCATGCAGCGCACCAGCGAGATCCAGATCGGCTCGCGCGGCAACAACTGGCTGCGCGCCGGTGGCAATGCCGATGGCGTCTACGGCTACGACGCCTGGGCGGTTGCGCTGCAGGCCTGAGCCCGGTCAGGGCCGGCAGGCGGCCAGCTCCCTGGCACAGGGCAGCTCCAGCCCTTCGGCCGTGGTCAGCGACTGCGCGGCCAGCACGGCGCGCACCGTGGCCAGGGCCACGGCCTCGGCGGCCATGGCGGACAGGGTCAGCATGCCCAGCGAGTGCTCGGCCAGGCCCGTGCCCAGGGCCAACAATGTGTCGCCATCGCTCATGGTGTGCACGGGGCGTATGGCGCGTGCCAGGCCGTCATGGGATACCACGGCCAGGCGCTGGGCCTGGACCTTGGTGATGCGTGCATCGGTGGCAATCACGCCGATGGTGGTGTTGGTGCCTGCCAGCAGCGGCCGGGGCTCTTCGCCGCGCAGCAGGGCACGGCAGGTGTCGTGCAGCTGGCGGCCATCGGGGCTGCGCGCGCCGGCCAGCAGGGCGCCGCTGTGGGGGTCGACCACATCGCCCACGGCATTGCAGGCGATCAGCGCGCCCACGGTGACGCCGCGCACGGTCAGCGAGGCCGTGCCGATGCCGCCCTTCATGGCGCGATCCATGCCGAAGACCTTGCCCACGCAGGCGCCCATGCCGGCGCCCACATTGCCCTCGGCAGGCCGCGCGGCGCTGGCGGCCTGGCAGGCCGCATGGCCGGCATCGGCACCCGGGCGGATGCGGCTGTCGCCCACCGCCAGGTCGAACAGCACGGCGGCCGGCACGATGGGCACGCGGCCCACGCCCACATCCAGCCCTATGCCTTGCTCATCGAGCCAGCGCATGGCGCCGCTGGCCGCGTCCAGCCCCCATGCGCTGCCGCCCGAGAGCATGACGGCATGCACCTGCTGCACCAGGTTGGAAGGATGCAGCAGGTCGGTCTCGCGCGTGCCGGGGGCGGCGCCACGCACATCGCAGCCCCCCACGGCACCGCCGCGCGCCAGCACGACGGTGCAGCCCGTGGGGCGGCGGGCATCGGTGTGGTGGCCTACCTCGATGCCCTGTACGCGGGTGATGGAGCCGGGGTCTGAGTCGGTGCTTGGCATGCGCTGCTCTGCTCGGTGATGGACAGGCCTCCACCTTAGCCGAAACGGCAGCCCTGCACCCGGTCTTCAGCGCAGCACTTCCAGCTGCGTGACCACGAAGGCGCCCTGGTCCTGCTCGGCGCGAAAGCGCACCTTGTCGCCGGCCTTGAGGGCGGGCTCGGGTGCAGCCACGCGCAGCTGGAAGACCATGGTCATGGGCGGCATGCCCAGGTTCTTGAGTTCGCCGTGGCGCAGCGTGACCTTGCTGGTGCGAGCATCCCAGCGCGTGACCTCGCCTTCGCTGAGGTCCTGGCTGGCGGCGGCGGGTGCGGTTTCTGCAGATTGCGCGCCATGCGCCGCATGGTCGTGGGCCGTGGCCTGGGCACCGGCCCAGGCCGGGATCAGCGCGGCGGCAAGGGCCAGGCGCACGGCAAGGGCGGTACTGGACGTACGGGACGTACGGGAAACAAGGAGGGCTGTGTTGTGCATGGTGTGCTCCGGGGTTCAGCGGTAGCTGGTGAAGGTGCGGGTGGAAACGTCGCTGTTCATGAGGTTCTTGGTGATCAGCAGCACCTCGTAGGGGTCCTTGCGGCCGCCGTACTCGGGGCCGTCCATGCCGGGGCTGCCCACGGGCATGCCGGGCACGGCAATGCCCAGCGCCTTGGGCTTTTGCTTGAGCAGCTTGTGCACGTCGGCCGCAGGCACATGGCCTTCGAGCGCATAGCCTTCGACCAGGGCCGTGTGGCAGGAGCCCAGGCGCGCCGGAATGCCCAGCCTGGCGCGCACGGCGCTGTTGCCGGTGTCGTGCACGGTGACGGCAAAGCCGTTTTGCTCCATGTGCACCACCCAGTCCTGGCAGCAGCCGCAGTTGGGGTCCTTCCAGACCTCGACGGGGATGCGGGTGCTGGGTGCTTCTTTGGGCACCGTGGGTGCAGCCGCCCACAGCGAAGGGGCGGCGAATGCCGTGCAGGCCAGGGCCATGCGGCGCAGCGCACTGCGGCGCGGGTGGGCGGATGCCATGCGTTCATGTTTCATGGGGTGCTCCTGAAGGGGGGGGAAGACGGGGCGCGCTCATTGCGTCACCGTGATGGTTCCGCGCATGCCGGCCTGGTAGTGGCCGGGGATGAGGCAGGCAAAGTCGAAGCTGCCTTCGCGGTTGAAATTCCAGACCAGGTCGCCGGATTTGCCGGGCGAGACATGGGCCATGTAGGGCTCGCCGTGCTCCATGGTGGGGAACTTGAGCATCATCTGCGCGTGCTCGTCCAGCGAGGCCGGCGTGCCCAGCACGATCTCGTGCATGACCTGGCCCTTGTTGGCCACGCGCAGGCGCACCGTCTCGCCGCGCTTGACGCTGATGCGCTCTGGCGTGAAGCGCATGTTGTCGCTCATGTCCAGGGTGATGGTGCGCCGGGCGGCCGAGGCATCGCCGGCAATGCCCCAGGGCTTTTGCTCCTTGACCGCGGCGGCCTTGGGAGCGTCATCGTGGGCTTCGCTGCCATGGGCGAAGACGGCAGCGGGGCCGGCGAGCAGTGCGGTGGCGAGGAGGAGGGCAAAGGTGTTCATGAGGTACTCCTTGGATGGCATCAGTGGTGCTCATGGCCCGCACCGGGCTTGCGCACGCTGGGTGCGCCGGGGGACTGGCCGGGCGTGGTCTGGCGCGGTGCGGAGGCTTCGGCCGCCGGCCCCTTCCATTCATAGGCCACGCTGCCCTTGGGGTGGTTGAACCAGCCCGGGTCGCCGTAGTCGTTGGCGCCCAGCTGCTCGCGCACCTTGAGGGTGGTGAACATGCCGCCCATCTCGATGGGGCCGAAGGGGCCCGTGCCCGTCATCATCGGGAAGGTGTTGTCGGGCAGGGGCATTTCCATGGAGGCCATGTCGCCCATGCCGCGCTCGCCCATGACCATGTAGTCGGGCACGATCTTCTGGATCTTGCCGACCAGGCCCCGGTGGTCCACGCCGATCATGGTCGGCGTGTCATGCCCCATGGCGCCCATGGTGTGGTGGCTCTTGTGGCAGTGCAGGGCCCAGTCGCCCAGCTCGTCGGCGATGAACTCCACCTGGCGCATCTGGCCCACGGCCACGTCGGTGGTCACCTCGGGCCAGCGCGCGGACCGGGGCACGGGGCCGCCGTCGGTGCCCGTGACCTCGAATTCGTGGCCGTGCAGGTGGATGGGGTGGTTGGTCATGGTCAGGTTGCCCACGCGCAGGCGCACCCGGTCGCCGCGCCTGGCGACGACGGGGCTGATGGCGGGGAACACCCGGCTGTTGAAGGTCCAGATGTTGAAGTCCGTCATCTCGGCCACGCGCGGCGTCATGGAGCCGGGCTCCACGTCGTAGGCCGACAGCAGGAAGGCGTAGTCGCGCTGGACCTCGGCGATCTGCGGGTGGGCCGCCTTCGGATGCGTGATCCACAGCCCCATCATGCCCATGGCCATCTGCACCATCTCGTCGGCATGCGGGTGGTACATGAAGGTGCCGGGACGGCGCGCCGTGAACTCGTAGACAAAGGTCTTGCCGGGCGGGATGTGCGGCTGGGTCACGCCGCCCACGCCGTCCATGCCGTTGGGCAGGCGCTGGCCGTGCCAGTGCACGGTGGTGTGCTCGGGCAGGCGGTTGGTCACGAAGATGCGGACCTTGTCGCCTTCCACGACCTCGATGGTGGGGCCGGGGCTCTGGCCGTTGTAGCCCCACATGTTGACGAAGAAGCCCGGTGCCACCTCGCGCACCACGGGCTCGGCCACCAGGTGGAATTCCTTGACGCCTGCGTTCATGCGCCAGGGCGTGGTCCAGCCGTTGAGCGTGACCACGGGGCGGTAGGGGCGGCCGTTGGGCGGTGCCAGCGGGGCGGCGGTTTCGGCCGAGGACTGGGTCGCTGCCTCGGGCAGGGCGGCCAGGGCCACGCGGCTGACGGCGGCGCTGGAGACGGCGGCCACGGCCGCGCCGGTGAAGAAGTTGCGGCGGTTCATGTCAGTGGCTCGCTGTGTTCGTGGGAGTGGGTGCGGCGGCGCTGGATGCGGCCTCGGCCGTGCCTGGCGAGGTTCCGGCCAGAGCCAGCTGCAGGTCGGTGTCGGCCAGCCAGAAGTCGCGCTGGGCGTCGGTGGCGGTGGCCACGGCCTGGGCGCTGTTGCGGGCCTCGGCCAGCAACTCCCAGACGCTGACGAACATGCCGTTGTAGCGGAGCATGGTTTCGTCCTGGATGAAGCGGCGCAGCGGCAGCACCTCGGCCTGCTGCTGGTGGGCCAGGTCCCAGGCCGTGCGGTAGCGCATCCAGCTGCTGCGCGCCTCGGCCCGCGCCTGGATGGCGCCTTGCTGCAGCTGGGCCGCGCTGCGCTGGACCTCGGCGCGCGCGCGGCCGCTGGCGGCGCCACCCCAGTCGAACAGCGGCAGGGGCAGGTCGATCTCCCAGCCGCGTGTCACATCGCTGTGGCCGGTGGCGCGGTCCGTGGCGGTGTTGCGGTTGTAGCCCAGGCCGATGTCGCCGAACATGGCGCCCAGGCGTGCCCAGCCACGGCGCTCGGCCAACTGGTCCAGGTCGCGGCGCAGGGCGCGCAGGTCCAGGCGCTCGCGCAGCGCGGTGGCCTCGGCATCGTCCCCGGAGCGCAACTGCGTGGCGGCCTGCGGGATGGCGGGCAGCTGGTCGGGCAGCTTGAAATCGATGCGCCGTCCCCACAGGCCCATCAGACGGGCCAGTTGCTCATGCTCGGCCGTGGCGGCCAGGCGCGCACGCGCCAGCTGGGCTGCAGTGTCCTGCTGGATGCTGAGCTCGCGCGCCTGCTGCAGCCGGCTGAAGTTGCCCACGCGGGCCATGCGCCGCGCCAGCTCGGCACCGGCCTCGGCCGCTTCGTGCATGCGCTCGCTGGACGCCAGCTGCTGGCGTGCGGCCACGGCTCGCAGCCAGGCGCGGCGCGTGTCGGCGGCCAGCCGCAGCACATCCTGCGCGGCGGTCAGGGTGGCCTGTTCCATCTGCATGCCCTGCCAGCGGCTGCGCCAGGGCAGGGTGATCAGGCTGACCAGGCCGAAGCTCAGCTGGCGCTCGATCTCGCGCTCGTCGCTGTTGACCATGCGGCCCAGGGCCAGCGTGGGGTTGGGCAGGGTCAGGGCCTGAACGCGTTCGGCATCCTGCACGCCCAGTTGCGCCAGGCGCGCCTGCAGGCCGGGGTTGTTGAGCAGTGCGATGCGCACGGACTGGTCCATGTCCAGCGGCTGGCGCAGCCACTCGTCGATGCGCTGCTGCGCCGCGTCGCGGGCCTGCAGATCGGTTGGCGGCAGTTCGGCGCCGTCTGGCAGGCGGCTGGCGGTATGGGATTGGACCGCGCCGCGCAGGCCGTCGGGCGAGATGCTGGCGCAGCCGGCCAGGACCAGCACGGCAGCCATGGCGCCGACCAGCCGGGTGGGGGCGAAGAGGGTGCGCTTCATGGCCGGCCTCCGTGCTGCATGTGAGAGCCGTGCGGGGACGGCGCAGGCGTGGATCGGCCGCCCTGGGCGGCTTCCCAGCGCAGGATGTCCATATGGCCGTTGGGAAACTCGGCCACAGCCGCATTGGCCTGGCGCCAGTCGGTCAGCTCGGTTTCCACGGCGCCACTGGCCGGCAGCGCGGCATGGCGCAGCGGCAGGCTGGCCGCAGCCGGATCGATGGCGCCGGTCAGGCCTGCGGAGGAAGAGGCCGGGGGGTGGCTGCCGTCATGGGCTTGGGCCCAGGCAGCGGGGCTGGACGCGGCAAGGGCCGCCAGCCCGAATTGGATAAGGGGGACGAGAAAATGCGCACGGCGCATGGTGTTCTCCTGAATGCGAAACGGACAACGCATCCGCGGCCAGACGCCCCGCCATGCCCGCAAGCGGGCTGCCCATGGAGGGGCGGCAGGGATGGCGCGGACGCACTTCGGGCGTCAGGCTTCAGGAAATGGGTGGCTTGATGGCCTGCAGCTTGGCCGCGCTGGCAAAGCGGGCGCTGCCTTGGGGGCGCAGTGCGGCGGACGGCGCTGCGCCGTCCGAACCGATCTGGCCAGGAGTGAAAAGGGCCGAATGGCAGATGCCGCACAGGGTGCAACTGGGCCCATGTTCATGTTCGCCGCAGCTGCCGCCCGGATGGCCGCTGGCCTGGGGAGCGCAGGCTGCACTGTGCTCGGCGTGTGATGCGTGATCCGGGCCGTGATCTGCGACGTGCGCCGCGTGATGCTGCTCGGGGCTGTCCGGCGATTGCGTGATTTCCAGCGCGACTTCCCGCGCGATTTCGGGCGCGTGGTGGTGAAGTGCCGACGCCGGAGCCAACGCTGGCGCAGATGCCGCAGCCGGCGCCAGGGCCGGCATGACCGGCGCAGCCCCCATGGCCATGGCGTCGCCCAGCAGGCCACGAAGGACCAGCAGCAAGACCAGGACAATGGACAGGGGGCGGCGCATAGGCATGGATGATACCGGACGGTGCTGCGAAGTTCCTCAGGTGCGGGCCCTTCGCCCGGTCGGGCGGCGCGTGGCGCGCAGGGCCTCGGCGATGAGGGCCGATACGGCGGGCGGCATGTCCATGGGCAGGGTGGCCGGCACTGTGGCGCGGCCGGTGTTGCCGCGCGGCAGCCGGTCCAGCAGGTGGCCTGCAGGCACCAGGGCCAGGCGCAGCAACTGGCCTGCCACCTCCCCGCCATCGCGCAGCTGCAGCGCATGGCGCAGCATCCAGCAGTGGGATCGCCAGTGCAGGCCCAGCAGCTGCTGGCCCAGCACATGGCTGGCCTCCAGCAGCAGCCAGCGCTGTGCGGGCGCCTGGTCCTGGCTTGAACGGAAGCTGTGCAGCAGGTGGGTGAAGGCGGCACGGCGCTGGGCGTCGGTCATGCCGCCTCCCTGTCGCTGCCCCAGCGGCGCAGCCGCAGGCCGTTGGCGACCACCAGCAGGCTCACGCCCATGTCCGCCAGCACGGCCAGCCACATGCTGGCGTTGCCGGCCAGTGCCAGTGCGAAGAACACCAGCTTGACGCCCAGCGACAGGGCAATGTTCTGCCAGAGCACGGCGTGGGCGCTGCGTGACAGCTCCACCACTTCGGGCAGGCGGCGCAGGTCGTCGTTCATCAGCACCACGTCGGCGGTTTCCATGGCCATGCCCGTGCTGTGCATGCCGCCCATGGCAAAGCCGATGTCGGCCTGGGCCAGTGCCGGTGCGTCGTTGATGCCGTCGCCCGTCATGGCGGTGGGGCCGCGTGTGCGCTGCAGCTCGGCCAGTGCGTCGAGCTTGTCCTGGGGCAGCAGGCCGCCGCGCGCATCCTGGATGCCGGCTTCGGCAGCGATGGAGCGCACGGTGGCCGTGTTGTCGCCGCTGAGCACCACGGGCTGTACGCCCAGGGCCTGCAGGCGCGCCACGGCCTCGCGGGCCTGGGGCCGCAGCGGGTCGGCCACGGCGAACAGGGCCCGCACGCCGCTGCTGTCGGCCAGCAGGGTCACGGTGCGGCCCTGGGCTTCGTGCTTGGCCAGGCCGGCGCGCAGCGCGGCGCTGTCCCAGCCTTGCTCCTGCACCCAGCGCAGGTTGGCCAGGGTCCAGAGCTGGCCGTCGATCTCGGCCTGCACGCCACGGCCCGGCAGGGCCAGCAGCTTGCTGACCGAGGCCCGTGCGGCATCGGCGGCCACGGCGGCATCGGCCTGGAGGCCGGAAGCAATGGCGCGCGAGACCGGGTGGTCCGAGCGGCCGGCCAGGGCCAGGGCGTATGCGGCGGGCTGGCTGGAGTCCTGGGCCGCGTCTTCTTCGCTCCAGGATTTCCATTCGACCAGCTTGGGGCTGCCCGTGGTCAGCGTGCCGGTCTTGTCCAGGGCAATGGCGCGCAGCTTGCGCGCCGATTCCAGCGCCTGGCCGCCCTTGATCAGCAGGCCGCGGCGTGCCGCCGCCGTGAGTGCGCTGACCACGGTGACGGGAGTGGACAGCACCAGGGCGCAGGGGCAGGAGATGACCAGCAGGGCCAGGGCCTGGTAGGCCGCGTCATGCCAGCTCCAGTCCATGACCAGCGGTGCCAGCACCGCCAGCGCAATGGCCAGCACCAGCACGATGGGCGTGTAGACGGCGGCAAAGCGGTCGACGAAGCGCTGGGTGGGCGCCTTGGAGGCCTGGGCCTGCTCCACGGCATGGACGATGCGCGCAATCAGGCTGTCATTGGCCGCCGAGGTGACGCGCATCTGCAGCTCGCCATCCTGGTTGATGCTGCCGGCGTAGAGCTCGTCGCCCGGGGCCTTGTCGGCCAGGGCGCTTTCTCCGGTGATGGGCGCCTGGTTGACCGAGCTTTCGCCGCGCAGGACCACGCCGTCCAGGGGCACGCGCGCGCCGGGGGCCACGCGCACGGTGGCGTCCAGCGCCACGTCGGCGGCGGCCACGCGCTGCACGCTGCCGTCGGGCTGGAGCACGTCGGCCGTCTCGGGCGCCATCTGCAGCAGGCTGCGGATGGCATTGCGCGCGCGGTCCATGGCCTGGTCCTCGATGCGCTCGGCCGCGGCGTACAGGGCCATGACCATGGCGGCCTCGGGCCACTGGCCGATGGCGAAGGCTCCCGTGACGGCAATGGCCATCAGCGCGTGGATGCCCAGCTTCAGGCGCAGAACGTCGCGGATGCCGGCCTTGTAGACGCCCAGGCCCGAAAGGGCAATGGCCAGCACGGCCACGGCCATGCCGCCGTATTGCAGGGCCGGCACGCCGCCCTGGGAGCCGCTGAACCAGTGGGCGGCTTCGGCCAGCACGGCTGCAATGAGCGCGGCCGTGATGCGCGGCCAGCCGGGCAGCACGCTGTGGTCGTGGCCGGCATGGGGATCGCTCTCGTCGTGACCGTGTTCATGGTCATGGTCATGGGCGTGATCGTGGCCCTCGCCATGCGCATGCGAGTGGCCTTGCGCCTTCTTGCGGGCCGGCGTGGGCTGGGTGATGGTGAAGGGAGCGCAGCAATCGGTGCCGCAGGCGGAAGACGGCGAAGTCGAGGCGGGCTTGGAAAGGGCAGGGGAGGCTTTCAGGGCCTCGTTGCCCTGAGGGCTTGGCAGGCGATTGGAGTTCATGCGAGCATTGGAAACGGTGAAGTCACTTCAAGGTCAAGCATGTCACAGCATGAATCTGCGCGCTGGCGCATCGGCGAGGCGGCCAAGCGTTCCGGCGTGGCCGCCGCCAACATCCGCTACTACGAGAAGGAAAGGCTGCTCAGTGCAGGCGTGCGCGAGGACAACCAGTACCGGCTGTACAGCGACAGCGATGTGCACCGGCTGCGCTTCATCCGCCTGTGCCGCGCCATGGACATGTCGCTGGACGAGGTCCGCACCCTGCTGGCGCTGGACGGTGCCAGCAAGGCCGACTGCGTGGCTGCCAACGAAACCCTGGATGCCCACCTGGGCCATGTGCGCGAGCGCCTGGCCGAGCTGCGCGCGCTGGAGCATGAGCTGATGCAGCTGCGCAGCCAGTGCGACGGGTCGGACAGCTACTGCCATCTGATCGAGGCCCTGCACGCCCAGGCCGACGAACCGCTGGCACCCGCCCTGGGCAGCTCCGGCGCCAAGCGCCATGTGTAGCGCCGTCCGCAGCTGCCTGTCTTGCGCCGGCGTCCGACGGACCGTCCCGGTACGGCTCGCTATCATCGCCCGATGAGCCTCAGCCACGCAGCCCTGTCCCTTCCCGACCGCATCTGGGCGGCGCTGCGCGACCATGCGCTGGCCTGGTGGCGCAGCGTCTACCTGGGCGCCGTGCTGCTGGTGCTGGCCATGTCCCCTTCCAGCTACCGGCGTGGTGCACGGCGTGCCATGGCGCACCAGATCTATGTGCAGACCGGGCCCATCCTGCTGGGTTTCACGGCGCTTGCGGCCCTGCTGTGCGCGGTGATCACGCGCATCGTCATCGTCACGGCGCTGAGCTATGGGCTGTCGCGCTATGCGCTGGAGATGGTGGTGCGTGTGCTGGTGATCGAGCTGATCCCGCTGACGGCCGCGCTGTTCGTGGCCATGCGCTGCACCATTCCCAACGGCACGCTGATTGCGCAGCTGCGCGCACGGGGCCAGCTCCAGGCCTGGCAGGAGCGCGGCTCCGACCCGCTGCGCATGGCCCTGGTGCCGCGCGCGGCCGGTGGCGTGTTTGCCTCGGTCACGCTGGCCGTGCTCAGCTGCGTGGTGGCCCTGGTCACCGTCTACCTGAGCGTCTATGGCTTCACGCTGGCGGGCCTGCCCGGCTACACGCGCATCTTCGGCCAGATCTTCACGCCGGCCGTGACCCTGGTCTTCGTGCTCAAGACCTGGTTCTTCAGCCTCACCGTGGCCATCATGCCCATGGCCTCGGGCCTGTATGCGCCGCTGCGGCGCCACCGGCTGGGCGGCGCGGCGCTGGGCGGCTTTGCGCGCATGTTTGCCGTGCTGCTGGTGATCGAGGTGATCTCGCTCATGGGCAACTACTACTGAGCACGCCCGCTGAACTCCACGAACCCCACATGCACGGCAAGGCCCGTGCCAGAACAAGGAATGCCATGACCGATACGCGGCGCACGCCGCCAGATCCCTGGGACGGCGAGGAAATCGAGGCCCTCAAGCCCGTGGCGCACCTGCGCGCCAAGGCCGCGGGCCTGCTGCTGTTCACGCTGGTGCTGATTCTTGGATCGGCCCTGTACCTGCTGTACTCGCGCGGCGTGTTCGACGCCACGCAGCGCCTGGTGCTCACGGCCGACGACTCCGAGGGCGTGAGCGTGGGCATGGACATGACCTTCTCGGGCTTTCCGATCGGGCGCGTGCGCCGCATCGAGCTGGCCGAGGACGGCAATGTGCGCATCCTCATCGACGTGCCGCGCAAGGACGCGCACTGGCTGCGCGAGTCCAGCGTCTTCACCCTGGTCAAGGGGCTGGTGGGCGGCACCACCATCAAGGCCTACAGCGGCATCCTCAGCGATCCGCCGCTGCCCGACGAGGCCGTGCGCCCCGTGCTGCGCGGCGATGCCACGGCCGAGCTGCCGCAGATCATGTCCACGGCCAAGGAAGTGCTGGGCAACATCGCCCAGCTCACCGCGCCGGACTCGGCCCTGGGCGGGTCGCTGACCGAGCTGCGCGGCCTGGCCGGCCGGGCCCAGGGGCCGGGCGGCGTGCTGGGCGTGGTCATGGGCAGCGAGCAGGAGGCGCGCAAGGTCACGGCCCTGCTGGACCGCGCCAACGCCACGCTGGCCCGCATGGAGCGCATGGTGGCGCGGGCCGACAGCCAGGTGTTCGACGCCGGCGGCGTCATGCCCGAGGTGCGTTCCACCGTGGTGCAGCTCAACGGCCTGCTGGCCGACACGCGCCGCACGCTGGGCAAGGTGGACGCCGTGCTGGCCGAGGCCCAGGCCGTGGGCTCCAATGCGCGCGAGGCCACGGCCGACCTGGGCGCCCTGCGCGCCGAGGTCGAGGGCAACCTGCGCCGCCTCGAGGGCGTGCTGGCCGACCTGCAGCGCAAGTGGCCGTTTGCCCATCAACCGGAGTTGAAGCTGCCATGAGTGCTGCCGCCAAGAAACTTTCTGCCGCAACCCTCCTGGCGCGCCATGCCGTCGCCGGCGCCGTGCTGACCCTGGTGCTGGCCGGCTGCAGCAGCCGCCCGCCCGCGCCGGACTGGGCGCTGAATGCCGAATCTGCGTCCCAGCGCGCATCCACCGCCTACCTGGAAGGCCGCCAGCGCGTGCAGGTCATGGAATGGGACAAAGCCCGCGCCGAGGTGGCCGCCACGGGCCGCACCGACCTGGCCGCACGTCTGGAGCTGATGCGCTGCGCGGCCCAGGTGGCCAGTCTCGAATGGGATGACTGCCCCGGCTACCAGGCGCTGGCGCTTGACGCTGCGCCGGCCGAGGCCGCCTATGCGCGGTATTTGCAAGGCAGGCCCCGGCCCGAGGACATTGCGCTATTGCCAGAATTACAGCGCCCCGTGGCACAGGCGCTGCTGGGCGGGTCTGCGCCGGCGCTGGCCGCCGTGAGCGCCATCAAGGAGCCGCTGCCCCGGCTGGTGGCAGCCGGCGCGGCCTTGCGGGCGGGTGCGGCGCAGCCGCAGTTGCTGGAGCTGGGTGCCGAAACCGCCTCGGCCCAGGGCTGGCGCCGTGCGGTGATGGCCTGGCTGCTGCTGCAGGCCAGGGCCCATGATCAGGCGGGCGAGGTGGACAAGGCCCAGGCCGTCAGGCGCAGGCTGTCGCTGCTGGAGAAGACGGCCAGCGGTGGGGGCACATCGGCCGGCAAATGAAAACAGCGCCAGTCCGAAAGGGATGGCGCTGGGCAGGCATTTGCAGGCGTTTGCAGGGGCTCACATCGAAGACAGCAGGGCGCCCGGGTCTTTTTGCAGCAAGGTGTCTGCGGCCGGGGCGGCGCTGTCCAGCCAGAAGGTGGCAACGCTGGCGGCTACGGCAAGCACGACCGTGGCGGTGAAGGCGATGAAGGGATGACGTCCGAAGGGGCTGGGTCTGCGCATGGTGGACCTCCTGTCTGACAGCGCAGGCAGAGCATTGGGCTGGGCCTGGACTCCATTGCACACCGGATTGCGCAGCGCGGCTGTCGGACAATCGCTTTCTCTCTTGACGTTTATAAAAAAGTACTGAGAGAAAATTTCTATCGACTTTCAAGAGGCCGAAAAAAAGCGAGGCAGAGCCTCGCTGAAAGTTCGGGACGTAAGTCCCTGGCCCGTGCTGGCAGGCCAGGCGTCGCCTTAGAAACGGTGGCGGATACCCGCGATCAGGCTGGTGCCCGACTTCAGGTCCGTGATGCGGTCGTGCATCAGCACGGTGTACACATCGGTGCGCTTGGACAGGTAGTGGTCGTAGCCCAGGCTGGCCGTGGTGCGCGTGGAGTCCACGGCGCCGATCTCGGCCTTGGTGCGGGCCAGGGCTGCCTTGATGGTGCCGGCGCTGGTCACGGGCACGTCCAGGCCCAGCGAGTAGGTGCTGTTCTTGCGGTCCAGATCCTTGACCTTGGCCTGGCCGTAGGTTGCGTACAGCTTGGCCACTTCGAAGTTGTAGGTGCCGCCCAGCATCCAGTCGGTCTTGGTGGGCATCACGGCCAGGCTCACGGGGTTGCTGATCTGGGCGCGCTCGTAGAAGGCCACCAGGCTCAGGGGGCCGCCGAAGTACATGGCGTTCACGCCGATGTTCTTCTTGCCGGAATCGCCGCCCTTTTCACCGAACTGGTAGTGGACGTTGGCCTGCAGGCCGCCGAACTTGGGCGTGGTGTAGACGACCTGGTTGCTCCAGCCGGTGTCGGACGGCGTGGTCAGGTTGGCCGAGCCCCAGGCTGTCGTGCCCACGTTGGCGTGCAGCACCAGCGGGGAGATGGTGAAGGAGTCGCCGAAGGGGTTGGTCAGGATGGTGGGCAGGAAGTTGGGCGCCATGCCGCGGCCCAGGCGCACCGTGCCGAAGCCGCCGGACAGGCCGACGTTGGCATCGCGCGAGAAGTACGGGTCACCATCGAAACGGCCGGGGCTGCCAGTGTCCACACGCATGAAGGCCGTCAGCTGGAAATCGACCTTCAGGCCGCCGCCCAGGTCTTCCTGGCCCTTCATGCCCCACCAGGAGGTGGTCATGCCGCCCGAACCCACGACACCCTTGCCGCTGGCGTCGCCAGCCATGCGCATGGAGCCGGCATAGGCGTCCACCAGGCCAGTCAGCTGGACCGAGCTTTGGGCGTGTGCAGCGCCGGCGCAGGCCAGTGCAGCGGCCAGTGCGATGAAGGAACGTTTCATGTTGAGGAGTCTTTCATTGTTGGAGAGTGGAAACGGGTGGCCAGTGCTGTGACCGGGGCAGACGATGAACCAATCGCCCGGGCTGGGCTACGTGGCAAACCTGGGACAGTGGCGTTTTCGCATCAGGGGCGGGCTGGCGTCGGCACGTCTTTGCGGCCTGTGTTCAAGGCGGTCTTGACTGGCTAAGCCGCGTATTACAACGCATCCCAGCCATTGCACCGGCCATAAAGTGGTGTCTTTGACACAGTTATGACGAAACTTAATTTGTGTTTTGCACTCTCGCGGCTTGAACACTGCCGTGCACTGGGATGGGGCCGGGGCACCAGGGCTGTGCAGCAGGTCCTTGCAAGAGGGCTCAAAGGTCAATTCAGGGCTCCTTGTTCGTCGGTTGGGCGGTGGATTTGTGCCTGTTGCCAGGCCTTTGGCTGCAACTGATTGCAAACAGCGTGCCAGCTTGCAACCCGGCCATGGACCAGGCATGGGCCCCATGAGCCGGGCATGTGCTTCCAGACGTGTCAGACTCGCGCCCATGTCCGAATCCACCCTGCTCGTTGCCGATGACCACCCGCTGTTCCGCGCCGCGGTGATCCATGTGCTGCGCGAGGCCCTGCCGCAGTTCGCCGTGCTGGAGGCCGCAAGCGCTGCCACGCTGGGCGCGGCGCTGCAGCAGCACCCCGAGATCGAGCTGGTGCTGCTGGACCTGGCCATGCCGGGCGCGCGCGGCTTTTCGGCGCTGCTGCATGTGCGCGGCGAGTACCCCGATGTTCCGGTGGTGGTGATTTCTTCCAATGGCCACCCGCGCGTGATCCGCCGTGCGCAGCAGTTCGGTGCCGCGGGCTTCATTCCGAAATCGGCGCCGGCCGAGGCCATAGGCACGGCGCTGCAGGAGGTGCTGGACGGCGGCAGCTGGTTCCCGCCCATGGCCGCCGAGCGCTCCGAGGCCGACGCCGCGCTGGCCGCGCGGCTGGCCCAGCTCACGCCCCAGCAGTTCCGCGTGCTGCTGTGCCTGGCCGACGGCCTGCTCAACAAACAGATCGCCCACGAGCTGGGGCTGGCCGAGAACACCGTCAAGGTGCATGTGACGGCCATTCTCAAGAAGCTGGAGTGCTACAGCCGCACGCAGGCGGCCGTGCTGGTCAAGAGCCTGGAGAACGACGGCACGGTCTGAGCGCCAGGCCCTGCCGTGCCACGTCTATCGGTGGCGCAGCAGCATCTGGCTCATGAGCGCGCGCAGCGCGGGCGGGCGCACGGGCTTGGCCAGAAAGCCCCAGCCGCGCTCGGCCGCCTGGCGGCGCACCATGCCGTCGCGCTCGGCCGTGACCAGGATCACGGGCGGCGACTGGCCCCAGCGCTGGCACAGCTGCGCGTAGACATCGGGGCCGTGCAACTGGCCCAGGCGCACATCGAGCAGCACCAGCTGCGGCGCTTCGCCGGGCGCGGCCAGCGCCAGCGCCTCGGCCGGGCCACCGGCCAGCGGCACGTTGCAGCCCCAGCGCTGCAGCAGGGCGCGCATGGCGGTGCAGGACTGGGCATCGTCTTCCACGTACCAGGCGCTCATGCCCTGCAGCGGTGCGTCCTGGCCTGCCTCGCCGGAGTGCGTGGCCGCGGCGATCTGCGGCACGGCTGCGGGATCGCCCAGCGGCACGCAGACCCAGAACACGCTGCCCCGGCCCAGGTGCGAGCGCAGGCCGATCTCGTGGCCCAGCAGGCGGCCCAGGCGCTCGACGATGGCCAGTCCCAGCCCGGCGCCACGGTCGTCGCCATGGCCTTCGTCCAGGCGGCGGAATTCCTCGAAGATCTCGTGCTGCAGGCTTTCGGGAATGCCCGGTCCCTGGTCGTGCACCTCGATGCGCAACTGCTGGCCCTGGCGCCGGCAGCCGATGACGATGCGGCCCTGGCGCGTATAGCGTATGGCGTTGGACAGGAAGTTCTGCAGGATGCGGCGCAGCAGCGCCTCGTCGCTGCGCACCACGCAGCGCGTGTCCACCGCGCTCAGGCGCAGGCCCCGGCTTTCGGCCAGGATGCCGAAGTTGTGGCGCATGACCTGCAGCAGCGGCCCCAGCGCGAAGTCGCGCACGCGCACCTCCAGCTGGCCCGATTCCATGCGCGAGATGTCCAGCAGGCTGCCCAGGATGGCATCCTGCGCGGCCAGTGCGCCGTCGATGCTGTCGGCCACGTGGCGGCCCGCGTCGTCATGCAGATGGCTGCGCAGCAGGGAGCTGAACATGCGCGCGGCGTTCAGCGGCTGCAGCAGGTCGTGCACGGCGGCGGCCACGAAGCGGGTCTTGTAGCGGTTGGCCTGCTCGGCCTCGCGCTTGGCTTCGGCCAGGTCGCGCGTGCGCTCGGCAATGCGCTGCTCCAGCGCATCGGCCAGCGAGCGCAGCTCGCGCGCGGCATTCTTGTAGCTGGTGATGTCGGCGTAGCTGGTGACGAAGCCGCCATCGGGCAGCGGGTTGCCGCGGATCTCCAGCACCGTGCCGTCGTCCTTGGTGCTTTCGCGCAGGTGCGGGCTGCCGCTGCGCAGATGCTGCAGCCGCCGGTGGATGGCCTCCTCGATGGGGCCGGGCCCCAGCAGGCCGCGCCGGGCGTTGTAGCGGAACAGGTTCTCTATGGGCTGGCCCGTGCGCAGCAGCTCGGAGGGAAACCGGAACAGCTCCACGTAGCGCGAGTTCCAGGCCACCAGGTTGAGGTCGGCATCGATCACCACCACGCCCTGGGGCAGGTGCTCCAGGCTGCGGCTCAGGCCCGTGTCGGCCTGGCGCGCGGCCTGGACGATGCCGTCCTGGGCCGTGCGCAGCTCCTGGGCATGCTGGCGCAGCACGGTCTCCAGCTCCAGGCGGCTGCGCAGGCGCAGCGCAGCCAGCCGCCTGCGCTGGCGCACGAACAGCACCAGCAGGCCCAGGGCCAGCCAGCCGCCCGCAGCGGCCGCCGCCGCCCAGCGGCTGGCCACGGTGCTGGCCTGCGTGTCGTGCAGCAGGTGCAACTGCCAGTCGCTGCCGGGCAGGGGCAGGGTCTGCCACAGCGTGGTGCCGGGCAGGGCGGGCTCCTGCATCTGCACCAGGCGGCTGCCTTGCTCCAGGCCCTGTCGCACGCGGTAGCGCATGGAGTGCAGTTCCTGGTCGATGTACTGGCGCGTGGCGGCCAGGTCCGCCTCGTCGGCGGGGCTCAGGGGTGACAGCAGGCGGTAGCGCCAGTCGGGCTGGCTGGCCAGGAAGACCACGCCGTGCTCGTCCGAGGCCATGACCACGTCGGGCGTCTGCAGCCATTCGCGCTCCAGCTCCAGCAGCGCGATCTTGATCACCACCAGGCCCGCGACGGCGTTCTGTTCGTCCAGGATGGCCTGCGACAGGAAGTAGCCCGGCAGGCCCGTGGTCAGGCCGATGCCGTAGAAGCGCCCGCTGCCGCGTGACAGCGCCTGCTGGACATAGGGCCTGAAGCTGTAGTCCACGCCCACGTTGCTGCGCGTCTCGCGCCAGTTGCTGGCAGCCAGGGCCGTGCCGTGGCGGTCGATCAGGGTCAGCGTGGACGACTGGCTGGCGCCGTTGGCCTGCTCCAGCTTGCGGTTGAGAGCATCGACCTCGGCGGGAGACAGCGGGTGGGTGAGGGCGGCGCGCAGCTGCGCGTCCAGCGCCAGCACCTCGGGCAGGGTGCGGTAGCGGTCTATGCGCTGGCCCAGGGCCTGGGCGTAGAGGCTGAGCTGGCGCTGCACGCTTTCGGCCTCGCCGCGCAGGGCGCGGTGGTAGACCAGCTCACCGGCCAGCAGCATGCAGGCGAGCATGCCGCCGAACAGCAGCAGCAGGGTCCAGAAGGAACGGCGTGAAGGGCGTCGAACGGGTTGGGGCATGGTGGTCTGGACCCGATTGGGCGCCAGCTTGGTGCCTTCCAGGGGCGGGAAGGGGTTGGGGATTACCCTGATTTTGCGTGCATTCTCCCTGGGAGAGCACCTGCGCCTAATACCAATAGGTTATCGGCGCCGGAGCACGCCAGCGGTACAAACTGGACCTCGCCGCACCTTGGTGGTGCGCCCACCCCACACAGTCCCGCCGGAGCCGCACCATGCATGCCGTCCCCACCCACGCCGCCAGCCCCGAGCGGCTGCCTTTCTACCGCCAGCTGTATTTCCAGGTGGTGGTCGCCATCGTGGCAGGCGTGCTGCTCGGCCACTTCGAGCCCCAGTACGCCGAGCAGTTCAAGCCGCTGGGCGATGCCTTCATCAAGCTGGTGAAGATGATCATTGCGCCGGTGATCTTCCTGACCATCGTCACCGGCATTGCGGGCATGACGCACCTGCGCACCGTGGGCCGCGTGTTCCTCAAGGCCATGGCCTACTTCCTGTTCTTCTCCACGCTGGCCCTGGTGGTCGGCATGGTGGTGGCGCACGTGGTGCAGCCGGGCGCGGGCATGAACATCAACCCGGCCGACCTGGACCAGGCCGCCGTCAAGGGCTATGTGGCCAAGTCGCACGAGCTGACGCTCACCGGCTTTGCCATGGACATCATCCCCAAGACGCTGGTCAGCCCCTTCGTGGGCGACAACATCCTGCAGGTGCTGTTCGTGGCCGTGCTGTTCGGCATCTCGCTGGCCATGGTCGGTGATGCGGGCAAGCCCGTGCTGAACTTCCTGGAGGCGCTGACGGCCCCCGTGTTCAAGCTGGTCGGCATCCTGATGAAGGCCGCGCCGCTGGGAGCCTTTGGCGCCATTGCCTTCACCATCGGCAAGTTCGGCCTGGGTTCGCTGGTGAACCTGGCCTGGCTGGTAGGCTCGTTCTACATCACCTCGCTGCTCTTCGTGGTCGTGGTGCTGGGCTTCGTGGCGCGGCTGTGCGGCTTCTCGGTGCTCAAGCTGGCGCGCTACCTGAAGGCGGAACTGCTGCTGGTGCTGGGCACCTCGTCCTCGGAATCGGCCCTGCCTTCGCTGATGCAGAAGATGGAGCGCGCCGGCTGCGGCAAGTCCGTCGTGGGCCTGGTCGTGCCCACGGGCTACTCCTTCAACCTGGACGGCACCAACATCTACATGACGCTGGCCGCACTGTTCATCGCCCAGGCCACCAACACCCACCTGACCCTGGGCCATGAGATCGCGCTGCTGCTGGTGGCCATGCTCAGCTCCAAGGGTGCTGCCGGCGTGACCGGCGCGGGCTTCATCACCCTGGCCGCCACGCTGGCCGTGGTGCCCGAAGTGCCCGTGGCCGGCATGGCCCTGATCCTTGGCGTGGACCGCTTCATGAGCGAGTGCCGCTCGCTGACCAACTTCATGGGCAACGCCGTGGCCACCGTGGTGGTCTCGCGCTGGGAAAACGAGCTGGACTACAGCAAGCTCAATGCCGCCCTGGATGGTGCTCCCGCCATGGAGGTGACCCCGGCAGGAACAGCGGTACCTGCCGCTGTCGGCAAGGTTTCCTGATCCATACCGGGGCGACGCATGTTGCGCGGCCCCTGAAAGCGACAACCCTCAGCCCAGCCAGGTCAAGCCTGGCTGGGCTGCTGCTTTTTAAGGCGGCTGCCGCGCCGCTTGGCTGTATTCTTGGTGCTTCGCTTCACGCAGCCTTGCGGCCGTTCCCACCATGCATTTGTCCAGACGCGAATTCCTCGGCGCCGGCGCGGCCGCCGCCTGTGCCTCGCTGGTCGGTTGCGCGGCCTCGGCGCCCGTGTCGGGCAGTTTCCTGCAGCCGTGGCGCAGCCATCTGGAGATGCCGCGCGATCAATGGCGCCAGCGCCTGGCCGCCACCCAGGCGCTGGGCTGCCGGGAGCTGTTCGTGCAATGGAGCGGCCTGCTGGGCGATACCGAGGCGGACAGCTGGATGCTGGCCGACGCGCAGATCGCCGACCTGCTGGACATCTGCACCGAACTGGGCATGGGCGTGCACCTGGGCCTGCCCTATGACGAGCGCTGGTGGAAGCAGATCAACCTTTCCAACGCCGCGGGCCCTGCGCCCTACCTGGCGCATATTGCCGAGCAGGGCGCCGCCTATATGTACGCCAGCACCTGGCCGCGCCATGCGGCGTTTCGCGGCTGGTACATCCCCTACGAGCTGGAGCAATACCACTGGGCCGCGCCCGAGCGCGTCGAGCTGCTGGTGAGCGCACTGCAGCCCCTGGCGCAGGCGGCAGCGGCCACGTCCGGCCAGGTGCCCGGCATCTCCACCTATTTCAGCCAGCTGCAGACGCTGGGCAGCCTGCCCACGCTGTGGAGCATCCTGCTGGACCGCGTGTCCCTGCGCCCCATGGTGCAGGACGGCGTGGGCGTGGCGGGACTGCGCAACTACGAGGCGCTGGCACCGCTGCAGCAGATGCTGCTGGAGCGCAGGGCGCCGTTCGACCTCATCGTGGAACTGTTCGAGCAACTGCCGCCCACGCGGCCCGATGGTTCGGACTTCCAGGCGCGCACGGCCAGCTTCGAGCGCGTGCGCCGCCAGTGGGACGTGGCCCGCGACTACGGCGCCCAGCGCGTCGTCGCCTTCGCCATCGACCCCTGGGTGCTGAACGACACGCCGGAGGCCCGGCAACTGCTGCGCGAGTGGAAGGCCGCTGCCCGCTGAGCGCGGTGGCTGCCGGGTCAGAAGCGCTTGCCGATGATCTCTCTGAGGATTTCGCTGCTGCCCCCGAAGATCCGCAGCGCCCGTGCATCGGCCCAGGCGCGGCCAATGCCGTATTCGGCCATGTAGCCGTAGCCGCCGTGCAGTTGCAGCAGCTCGTCCAGCACCTGGCCCTGCAGCTCGGTGGCGTTGAGCTTGGCCATGGCGGCGGTGACGGAGTCCAGTGAGCCTTCCATGTGCCGGGCCAGGCAGTCGTCCAGGAAGACGCGCAGCATGGTGGTCTTGGCCAGGGCGTCGGCGAACTTGAAGCGGGTGTTCTGGTAGTCGAGCACGCGGCGCCCGAAGACCTTGCGGTTGCGCACGAACTCGGCGGCCTCGTCCAGCATGCCTTCGGTGGAGGCTGCCGCGCGCAGCGCGATCGCCAGCCGCTCCTGCGCCAGCTCCTGCGTCACATGCTCGAAGGCGGCGTTTTCGCGCCCCAGCAGGTGGTCGGCCGGCAGGTGCAGTTCGTCGAAGAACAGCTCGCAGGTGTCCTGGCTGTGCTGGCCTATCTTGCGCAGGGCGGCACCCTTGCCCAGGCCCTTCATGCCTTCTTCCACCACGAACAGCGACAGGCCGCGCGCGCCCAGGTCGGGCTCGGTGCTGGCCAGCACCACCATCAGGCCGGCGTTGACGCCGTTGGTGATGAAGGTTTTCTGTCCGTTGAGCACGTAGCCGCCGCCTTCGCCCTCGCTCTTGCGGCGGGCGCGCGTGCGCACGGCCTTGAGGTCGCTGCCCGCGCCGGGCTCGGTCAGGGCGATGGCACCGATCAGCTCGCCCGTGGCCATGCGCGGCAGCCAGCGGTCCTTCTGCACCTGCGTGCCGAAGTTCCAGAGATAGGGCGCCACCATGTCGGAATGGATGGAAAAGCCGATGCCCAGGCAGTTGGCGCGCGCCAGCGCCTCGATGACCACGGCCGCGTGGCCGAAGTCGCCGCCCTGGCCGTAGGGCGGGGGCAGGTCGCAGTTGAGCAGGCCGCTGTCGCCGGCCTTGCGCCACAGGGCGCGCGGCGTGATGCCCTCGGCCTCCCAGTCATTGATGTGGGGCAGGATCTCGGTGGCCACGAATCGGTCCACCTGTTCCTTGAACAGCAGATGGTCTTCACGCAGTACGGAGCGGGTGCGCATGTCTGTGTCGGCCTCCTTGGGCTGGGTCAGGGGCGGTAGGTGTCGGTGGCGCTGGCCTGGCCGCGCAGCACGGGGGCGGCGGCCGTACCTGTCATGAACAGGCTGTAGTGGTCGCCCGGCTGCAGCTGGGGCAGTGCCAGCGGCGCGCTGGCCGCAGTGGCGCAGGTGGCGGCGAGCTGGGCGCTGACCGGGTTGATGGAGCGGCTGGCCGACCTGGCGGGCGCCACGCCCGTGAACAGCGGCGTGCCCGTGCCGGCGATCTTGAGCCCGCCTTCGGTGCAATCGTCGATCAGGTTGTAGAAGCGCAGCTCGGCCTTGAGCGCGTCCTGGCTGCCGCCGGAGTCGTCGATGGCCGTGAAGCGCGCGGCCGCGTTCTTGCCCTGGCGCTGCGGCACCAAGGTGGTGAAGCTGCCCGGCGCCACCTTCATGCTGCCGGCGCTCTTGCCGTCCAGCTGAATGGCAAAGGGCGTGTCGCCCTTGACGATGGCGTAGCTGCTGGCCGGCTTGCTGCCGGACAGCGTCTGCTCGGGGCCGTCGCCTATCTTCACGCGCAGGCTGCCCGCGTCGGGGTGGACCACGCGCACGAAGGACGAGCCTGCGGGCGGGCGCGCCGCATAGAGCTGGGCCAGCGTGCCTTCGGCATGCGCGGCGGGCAGGCAGGAGAGCCCGGCCAGGCCGGCCAGGGCGAGGGCGACGGTACGCATCACGGGGGGAAAAGCGGAGGTCATGCCTGCGGGTCCTTGGTTTCCTTGGCGGGGCGCATGCGTGCATCAAGGTACATGCGCTCCAGTTGCTTGCGGTCGGCCTTGTCAGTCTGCGTCAGCGGGAAGCCGTGGCAGGCCAGCAGTTCCGACGGAATCATGTAGGGCGGCACGCGCTGGGCCAGCAGTTCGCGCCATCCGGCCAGGTCTTCGGGCAGGGGCTGCATGCCGGGCGGGCCGCTGCGGTCCAGGTCCACGAAGCCGATCATGCGCACGATGAAGCCATCGGGCCGCTTGAGTGCCACCGCCGCGCCTGCGCGCACGCCAGGCAGGGTGGCCAGCACGGCATCGACCTCGGCCAGTTCGATGCGGTAGCCGTGCATCTTGATCTGGTCGTCGCGCCGGCCGTGGAAGGTGACCAGGCCCTCGCCGTCGATCTCGCCCAGGTCGCCCGTGCGGTAGCCGCGCTTGCCGTTGCGCATGAACATGCGTGTGGCGTGCAGGTCGGGGCGGTTCAGGTAGCCGCGCATCACGTGGTCGCCGGCCACGCAGATCTCGCCTTCGTCCAGGAACACATCGGCATAGGGCTTGGCCCGGCCGATGGGAAAGGGCAGCGGCGCGCGCTGGCGCAGCGCGGGGTCGATCTCCACCCAGGTGGTGGAGCAGGTGGCCTCGGTGGGGCCGTAGGAGTTGATGATGCGCGCCTGGGGGAAGCGGCTCCACAGCGCCTCGGCCACGGTGGGCGTGAGCGATTCGGCGCCGAAGACGAAGACGCGCAGGTCGGGCAGGTGCTGCTGGTCGAAGTCGGCATCCAGCAGCTGCTGGCGCACGAAGGAGGGCGTGGATGCCCAGACGTTCACATGGGTGCCCGCCAGGTAGGCGGCAAAGGCCTGGCGGTCGGCAATGGTCTCGCGCGCGCACAGCACGCAGGCACCGCCCGTGACCAGGGCGCCCATCCAGTTGAACAGCGAAAAGTCGAAGCTGAACAGCATCTGGTCCATGAAGACCGGCGCCTCGCCCAGGGCCAGGCAGTCGCGTATCCAGCCGGCGAACAGGCCCAGGCTCTCCCGTCCGATCTGCACGCCCTTGGGATCGCCCGTGCTGCCCGAGGTGAACATGATGTAGGCCAGCGATTTTTCCTGCAGCGGCTGCGCGGCGATGCCGGTGTCCAGGAAGCTGCGGGCCTGCGCGTCGTAGTGCAGGCCGGCCTGCACCAGCGTGGCGATGCGCGCCATGCGCTCGGGCGGGTTGATCACGTCCACCGGCACGAAGGGCACGCCCAGGCGCAGGCAGCCGAGGATGGCCACGAGGAACGCGGTCTCCTTGTGCCCCGTGATCAGCAGCGGCTCGTCACGACGCGCGCCGCGCGCCAGCGCCTGCTGCTCCCATTGCGCCACGGCCTGGGCCAGTTGCTGCCAGTCCAGCGTGCCGGCGGCATCGATCACGGCGGGCCGCGCGGTGTCGGCGCCGGGCTCGGTGAAGTCGAAGCGGTCAAAACTGAATCGCATGCGGGCTCCTTGTTGCGCAGGGACAAAGGGACAGGGCGGCGGCGTGCAGGCGCTGCATCAGGCCTTGCGCTGCTCGGCCACGTACTGCGCCAGCGTGTGCACGGATTCCAGGTGCAGGTCGATCTCCGATGGCGGTATCTTGACACCGAACTCCTTTTCGATGGCCAGTGCCACGTCCACGGCGGACAGCGAGTCCACCAGGCCCGATTCGAGCAGCAGCGTATCGGGCTCGACCGAGGTCAGGATGATGGCGCCGATGATCTGGGCAATCTTGGTTTCGATGTCATTCAGGGACATGGTTTTTCTCCAACAGGTGTTTCAGAACTGGAAATACAGGAAGCGGGTTTCCTTGTGCAGGTTGACCAGGCACAGGAAGAGCAGGACCAGGGTCACGGCCGTCCAGCCTGCGCTGGGGCGCCAGCGCATCCAGGCGCGGGGCGCTTCCTGCACCTTGAACATGGCGGGCGAGAAGCGGCCCAGGATCTGGTGGGCATTGGGCGTGAACCAGGCAATGGCCAGCAGCAGCAGGACCAGGGCCAGCTGCATGTGGTGGCCTATGGCCAGCCGCAGCGCGTCGCCCACGGCCAGGCCCTGCAGGTGCGACAGCGATTCCAGCGCCTCCACGCCGCGCAGGCCGGCCATGCCCTTGAGCAGCAGCATGGCGTCGCCCACGCCGTGGGCGCGGAAGAAGGTCTGGGCGATGAGCACGGCAATGAAGGTGATGACAACGCACAGCGCCTGCACGCCCCGGCCCGACTTGCGTGCGGCGGCCGGCTTGCGGCTGACCACGAAGATGCGCCAGGCGTGGTTGACCGACAGGTAGAAGGCATGCAGCAGGCCGAAGATCACGTACTGCAGGCCAGCGCCGTGCCAGATGCCGGCCAGCCCCATGGTGAACAGCGTGGGCACGACGATGGTGGCCGCAAAGCCGCCGGGCGTGCGCGCGGCGCTCGATCCCACGGACAGGCCGCGCTTTTCGCGTGCGCGCGAGATGGCCATGGCCACGGGGTAGTACAGGTAGGCCGTGAGGTAGCGCGTCAGCGTCATGTGCCAGCGTGCCCAGAAGTCGATGATGCTGCCGGCCTTGTAGGGCGAGTTGAAGTTCAGCGGGAAACGGATGCCGAACATGCGCGCCAGGCCCAGGGCCATGTCCGAATAGCCCGAGAAGTCGAAGTACAGCTGCAGCGCGTAGCTGAGGCTGGCGCCCCAGGCGGCCCAGAACTGCAGCTCGCCGGGCGCGGCGAATCCCGCGTCTGCATAGGGCGCGATCTCGTCGGCCAGCAGCACCTTCTTGGCCAGGCCGATCACGAACAGCGTGCCGCCGATGGACAGGTTGTCCGCGCGGAACCGGTAGTTATCCGGCTGCGCAAACTGCGGCATCATTTCCTTGTGGTGCAGGATGGGCCCCGCGATCAGGTGCGGGAAGAAGGTCACGAACAGCACGTAGCTGAGCAGGCTGCGTTCCTTGACGATGCCCGAGCGGCAGTCCAGCAGGTAGCCGATCTGGGTGAAGGTGAAAAACGAGATGCCCAGCGGCAGGATGAGCTCGTGCATGCCGCCCTGCGTCAGCCCCCATTCGCCCAGGAAGTTGAACAGGGTGGCGAAGTACTTGTAGTGGAACAGCGCCGCCAGGTCGGCGCCCACGCCCAGGGCGGTGACCAGCCCCTGCAGCCGCGCACGGCCCGCAAAGCGCAGGATCAGCAGGCTCACCACGTAGTTGAAGGCGATGGACAGCGCCAGCAGGGCGACGAACTGCGGGTTCCACCAGCCGTAGAAGACAAAGGACGTCAGGCACAGCCAGAACGCGGCCAGCCGCAGGCTGATGGCCCCGGCCAGGTAGTGGCCCGCCAGCGCGATGGGCAGGAACAGCAGCAGGAAAAGATAGGAATTGAACAGCATGTAGCGGGCGGGGTCACGCAGGCGGGGAGGCGGCGTCCATCTCCTTGAGCGCCGCTTTTTCATCGTCCGTCAGGGGCAGGGACAAGGTGTTTTCCGAGAACTCCCAGATCACCAGCCGCAGGCTGGCCGGCCAGGAGGCGCGGCGCTTGAGCGCGGCCACCATGGCGCCGCTGAACTGGCCGCCGTCCATGCTGAGGTTCCAGACTTCCTGGCCCAGCGCGCGGCCGAGCTGCGGCGCGAAATTGCTGCGCAGCCCGTTGGAGCTGCCGGCCAGCAGCACCTGCACGGGCGGCGTCTCGTCCAGCAGGCCGCCGCCGCGCACGGGGGTGATGGTCTGCGGGCGCACCTGGTCGCGCCGTGGGCGCCAGCCGGCCGGGGCATCGGCCAGGCCGGCCAGGGCCAGCAGGTCGCCGGGCAGCGGCTGCAGCGGCCCGGGCGCGGTTTCCTCGAAGGCCTGGGCGCCGCGCTGCCCGCCCAGCAGCGGCAGCGCGGCCTGGGCCACGGCCAGGGCGGCGGCGCGTGCGCCCTCGGCATTCATGTGCACGTCAGTGCGAAAGAAAACGGGTTGCGCCTGCTCCTGTGTCTGCAGGGCAGGGCGCAGGGCGGGGCGCAGATCGGCGAAGGCAATGCCGTCGGCCTGCAGGCGCTGCTGCCACAGGTCCAGGCGCTGCAGCATCACGGGTGCCACGGGCAGGCCGCACAGATGGGCGGCCTCGATGCGCGACTTGTCGGGCACGGCCACCACCAGGGTGGCAATGCCTTTGTCCTGCAACTGCCGGGTCCAGTGGCGCAGCAGGCGCTGGCGCGCCTCGAAGGGCGCGGCGCCCGTGCCAGGCTGGGGCCGCAGGCCGTCGCGGTAGAACATCCATTGCGGGCAGCCCAGGGCCACCTGCGCTCCCGTATCGCCCAGCAGGCGGTAGCGCAGCGCGGCCTGGCCGGTTTCCAGCGAGGACTGCGCAGGCAGGCGCAGGCCCTTGTTCAGCGCCGCGCCCGCGCGGCCATCCAGCCAGGCGGCCAGTTGCAGCTCGCCGGCCTTCGGTCCCCCGCTGGCCAGCGTCCAGCCGCCCCAGGCCAGGCCCGACAGCAGCAGGGCACCCCAGATCCAGGCGTTGCGCCGGTGTCCTTTGTCGGTTTGCAGTTCTTGCGCGGTGGGGTCCACGGTGTCAGCCCTTGAGCGCGGCCCGCAGCCGCTCCAGCCAGGTGGCGTTGGGCATGAGCGAGGCGTTGTCCCACTGGCCGGCCGCGTTGGGCCCGTAGCTGTAGGTGGGCTCGAACATCTGCCACACCAGCACCTGGGGCTTGTGGGACTTGAAGGCCGGGGACTCCAGGTACTCCAGCAGCATGGTCCACTGGCCCACGTTGCCGGGCTTCCAGTTCAGCGAGACCGGGCGGTCCAGCAGGTTGGAGAGCTTTTGCGGAAAGCCGAAGTAGGGCTGGACCATGCTGTGGCCGGTGACATGGACGGGGGCGGGCTCGTCGTCGAGCAGGCCCTTGGCCGGAGCCTGGCGGCGCACGGTGTAGACCTCGCGGCCGATCTGCTTGCGCTCGTCGGCGGTGAGGAACAGCTCGGCCAGGTCGCCATAGCGGCGCTCGGTGACGGTGTCGCCCAGGGCCAGGCCGCTGCCGGCGCTGCCAGCCAGCTGGGGCACCTCGCCCTGGACCATGCGGGCGGTGGCCTCGGCCGTGGCGTCGGCTGCCGCCTGGGTCCAGTGCTGGTCGGTGCGGTAGAACACGTCCTTGCCGCTGTCGCGCACGGTGCGCAGCACGGCCTCGTCGTCAAAGCTGGGAATGCCGGCGGCCTGCAGCGCCTGCAGCACCTGCTTGTAGCGGCCCTGGACATCGGCGCTCATGGCCTTGCCGTCGGGCATCTTGTCGGCATAGAAGCGCACCTTGTCGGGCAGAAGCAGCACCTGCAGTTTCACGCCGCGCGCGGCCAGCAGGTTGCGCGCCTCGGTGATCAGCCGGGTGGATTCGGTGATGCCGGCGCGGTCCACCTGGGTCAGGCTGCCCCAGCCCGGAAACAGCCAGCCGTCCTTGCCCCTGAGAACGATGGAGGAGCTGTCCTGTGCCTGGGCCTGTGCCGTACCCTGCGCTGCCAGCGCGCCCAGCACCAGTGCGCAGCCGGCCAGCCCGCGTGCGGCGCGTGCCATGCCCGAGCGCAGTCCGTGCAGGGCGGGGCGGGGTGCTTGCTTGGTCGAATCCATGGGAGCTTTCTCCTTTTCTCTTGTCTGTGTGGTGGTGGCGGCGGCGGGACAGGGCTTTCAATAGGACAGCGTCAGCGTCATGAACAGGCCCTTGGCGCGGTCGGCCTGGCCGCCACCGATGTTGAAGCGGTACTGCATGGACCAGTCCAGATAGGACTGGGCCGTGCTGTAGTGGCTTTCGCGAAACCATTGGCGCAGGCTGACGCCCACGCCAGCGCTGGCGGACCAGCTGCTGCCATTGCCTTGCAGGGCGAGCGTCTGCCCCTGCTGGGCGGCCAACTGGGCTGCGGTGGGCGTGGCGCCCGGGGCGGCTTGCAGGGAGCGCACATCGACGCGGTTCCTCTGCTTGATCCAGTCGGCCGCGACCACGCCGAACGGAAAGATCACCAGCCCCTGGTTGATGCCGTCGGCACGGAAGCTGCGGCCGAAGCGGGCCTCGGTGGAGAAGAACCACTGCTCGCGCTTGTAGCGGCCCGAGCCGTCGCCCACCAGGGCGCCGTTGGTCTGGTCGGTCAGCGTGAAGCGCGAGGCCATGCTCTGGTTGGCATAGCCGGCCTGGCTGTAGCCCTCCATGGTGAACCAGCTGGAGCGGTCCGTGCGCCGGCCCGTTCCCTCGTAGAAGCCATGGGTGACATAGGCCAGCCAGCCGCCCTGGCCCGCGCCCGCGCTGTATTTGGCCGAGATGGGGTTGCCCAGCGCCGGGCCCGTGGGGTTGAGGGGGTCGCGCCCGCTCATCAGGCAGCGCAGCTGGGGCGATTCCGGCGTGATGAAGCCCGAGCGCGTGGCGGAGCCGATGTTGAACTGGCGCTCTATGCCGAAGGTCAGCGCGTACTTGGTGGACGGCGTGAAACGCATGCCCAGCGAGCCCGTGGTGGTGGGCAGGCCAGAGATGCCGCGGTTGTCGCCGGCCTGCACATTGATGGGCAGGCCGGTGCAGGGGTCGATGGCGCTTTGGCCCAGCGTGGTGCCGCCGCCGTCGTGCAAGGTGCTGCCCAGCCGCCCGTAGACATCGAAGATGCGGGTGGACGAGTTCAGGAAGTTGGACGGGCGCCAGTAGGCCTCGGCCGTGCCGAAGACCGCATCGCCGGCCTGGGTGAGGATGCCGTCCGAGAACGCACGCCCCGCAGGCCGCGCACCCCGGTAGCCCATGGAGACGATGGCGCCCCACTCGCGTGCGTAGCCGGAGACGGCGCTGCGTGCGTTCTCGCGCTGGCCGGGCGTGAGCTTGGCGGTGCCGGCGTCGTCCAGGTCGATGGCTTCCTTGAAGGTGCGCACGGCGCCCCGGTTGTCGCCGGTGCCGGCCAGCGCATAGCCTTCGTCCAGCATGGCGCCCGCTGGCGCCTCGCCCGTGGCGCGCGCCGCGCGAAAGTCCTGCAGCGCCTTGGCCGGCTCTTCCTGGCGCGAGTACAGGTAGCCGCGCTGCATCAGCAGCTGGGGGTCGTTGGGGGTGAGGGACAGGGACTTGTCCAGCCGCAGCAGGGCCTGGCCCTGCTGGTCGCGGTCGCCTGCGGCCAGCGTGGTGGTCAGCAGCTTTTGCAGTTGCGGGTTGTCGGGGTCCTGCTCCACGGCCGTGCGCGCGTGGTCGATGGCGGCCTTGTAGTCCTGGCGCGCGTAGGCCGCATAGGCCTGGGCGCTGGGGCCGCCCGTGCCCTGGGCATCGGAAGGCTGCAGCTCGCAGACCGTGCCATAGGGCGTGTCGCGGCAGTCCTGCAGGGGCGGCGGGTAGTCGGCCATGGCCAGGGTCTGCGAGGCACCGCGCGTATCGGCCACCATGGGCGTGTCGCGGCCGGGGCGCAGGTCATCGGCTTGCTTGAGGCGGCGGGCCACGGATTCATCCTGTGCCGGCATGGGCGCCAGCAGCGCGCGGGCGCGTGCCGCGTCGCCAGCGGCCAGTGCCGCGTCGGCCGCGATCAGGCGCAGGTTGGCGGACTGCTTTTCGTCCAGCCAGTCCTGCTTGAGCACGGCATCGAAGTCCTCATTGGCCTGTGCGGTCTTGCCCTGGCGCTGGCGGATGTAGCCGCGCATGCCCAGCGCCGCTGTGTCTTCGTTGTCCTGCGCCAGCGCCTCGTCTGCGGCTTTTTCCGCATCGGGCAACTGCTCGGCCAGCAGCAGCGAGGTGATCAGCAGCAGGCGGTGCGATGCCGTTCCCGGCGCCAGCGCCACGGCCTCGCGCGCAAAGGGCACGGCCTGCGCCGGGTTGTTGGCGATCAGCGCCTGGTAGGCCTTTTGCGCCGGCAGCACGGCCTGGCTGCGGCGCAGCGTCTGGCGCTTGGCCACCAGGTCGCTTTTGTTGGGTGGGTCCAGGGCCAGGGCGGCATCTGCGGCCTCGATGGCGGCGCCCAGTTGCTCCTGCGCCTCCAGCGCGCCTATCCACAGCAGCGCCCACTGGCCCTGGCTGGGGTCCAGGCGAAAGGCCTGCTCGGCCCTGCGCGCGCTGTCCGCGTAGTTCTTGGCGTTGTAGTCGGTGTAGGCCTGCGTGGCGATGGGAAAGGCCTTGTTGTAGGCCTCGGAAGCCGTGGCCCCCGCAGGCCCGCCCGCCGCCCCGCCTGCCGCTGCGGCCCGCACATTGGTTTCGGCCTGCTGCAGCGTGGCCTCGTCCAGCCCGGCGGCGCGGGCCGAGGCGATGGCCTTGAGCGCTTCCTCGTTCTTGCCCTGCTTTTGCAGCGAGTAGATCAGCAGCATGCGCAGGCGCAGCAGGTCGGGGCGCAGCTGTACGGCCGATGCGGCGGCGGTCGCGGCCCGTGCAAAGCGGCCGGCCTGGTAGTGGGCATAGGCCTGGTTGGCCAGTTGCCACGCGCGGCCCCTGAGCGGCGCTTCCGCCTTGACGGCTGCCACGGCCTGCGGCCAGGCCGGCGGCGTGTTCCAGCCGGCGCCCAGCAGCGCGGCCAGCGTGAGAGGGCGAACGAGGGGAGCGAGATGCTTCATATGCCGGCCCTTGGGGTGCTTGGAATGCCTTGTGCGGGAATGTCGGGATGCACCGTGGGGTCGGTGGGCTCCCCCTGCTGGAAGCTGATGGCCTCGCGCAGCGTGGCCTCGTCGAGCCAGCCCTGCTCCATGAGGATGGCGCCCAGCGGACGGCGTTCGCGCTGCTGTATCTCCAGCGCGGTGGCCAGCCGGGTTTCGTCGATGGCCTGCCATGACAGCAGCAGCTCGCCCAGGCGCTGGCGCTGGTGGCTCAACTGGTCGGTGGACGGGAAGTCGTGCATGGTCTTGTCCCAGGCCAGCCGCTTGCCCGTGACCAGGTGGACGATGAACAACTTCCAGGCGCGCGCCGCTGCCATGGCATTGATGAAGTTGCCGATCACCATGCGCGGGATGGACAGCATGGCGTGCTCCCAGCCGTACAGGCGCGAGACGAACCAGGCGCGCTGCACCACGCGCAGCAGCAGGGCGATGACGTTGACGCTCATCAGCGTCACCAGCCAGCCGTTGGGAGCGAACAGGGACGGGTAGTACACCGTCCACCAGCCCATGTGATCGGCCAGCAGGAAGAGCAGGAAGTTCAGCAGCAGCAGATAGGCCAGGATGGCCACGAAGGAGGTCACCAGCCCCTTGCGGTCGCGGAACAGCAGGTACTTGGTGGACAGCGGCCCGGCCCAGCCGACCTGGCTCCAGCCCTGCAGGCCGATGCCCAGTGTCCAGCGCGCCTTTTGCCGGTAGGCGGTCTTGAAGGTGTTGGGAAAGAACTCGCGGATGCCCAGCGGCATGGTCAGCGTGGACACCTTTTCCTTGCCCAGGCCGAACAGCGGCTTGCGCCGTATCACGTAGTCCACGGGGAACTTGCCGAAGATCTGCTTCATGCCCCGGCGCGCCAGCCGAGCGCCGATGTCGTAGTCCTCGGTCAGCGTGTCGGTGTTGAAGGGCTGGTTGTGGGTCTCGGCCGCCAGCTCTTCCATCGCCTTGCGCGAAAAGCAGGTGCCCACGCCGGCCGAGGGCACCATGTGCGACATGCTCTCGCGCACCACCAGGTCCTTGGTGTGCCATTCGGCGAATTCGTCCATGTAGGTGCCGGCCACCAGCTCGTACCACTCGCGCTCCAGGGAGGTCACGGGCAGCTGGATGAAGTCCATGCGCGGCAGCAGGTAGTTGTAGTACTTGAGCTCCAGCGGGTGCAGCACGTCCTCGCTGTCGTGCAGGATCACGCCGGCAAAGGGCTCTGGCTGCAGCGTGTTCTGCTGGAAGATGGCCTGCACGATCCAGTTGAGGCAGTCGGCCTTGCAGGTGGGGCCGTCATGGGGCACCTCCACGCGGACCAGCTGGCGGTAGCGCCGGCGCATGCGCTCGACCTCGTTCTTGGTGCGTTCGTCGTTGCGGTAGGTGCCCACGAAGATCATGTAGTTCTTGTAGTCCAGCGTGCCCACCATGCTCTCGAGCATGGGCGCGATCACGTCGTACTCCAGCCAGGCCGGCACCATGATGGCCAGCGGCTTTTCCTCGACCTCCTGCAACTGCTGTGCCTTGAGCGGCTGGTAGCGGCGCTTGACGGTCAGCGCGCGCCAGGCCTCGCGCACCCAGTACCAGGCGTCGATGAACAGGTCGTCGATGCTGGACAGCAGGATGACGACGGCCACCACGGCGCTGACGATCTCCAGCGCGTGGTAGTAGTCGGCCACCAGGTAGGGCCAGTAGAGGGAAGAGATCATGGCGATCGCCTCATGCCGTCGTCATCGTTGCCCGGGCCGGGCTCAGTGCTTGGACTGCTTGCTGCGCGCCACCGCCCAGGCCAGCACCACCAGCAGCAGCACCACGAACAGCGCGATGGCGATGCCCGGCACGCTCCAGGACAGGAAGTTGCGCCATTCGTGGAAGGCGCTTTCGCGCGGACCCGACGGAATGCCGGTTTCGGGATTGCTGCTGTCCACCCAGGCCAGCGGGCCGTCGCCACCGATCACGGCGATGTTGCCGCGATTGAGCAGGAAGGGCTCGCCCAGGCCGCCCGTCCACTCGCCGATGGCATGCCACAGCACGCCCTGCTGGCCGCCTGCCGTGACCACTTCGGCCGAGGACAGTTGCTTGAGTCCCTTGATGTCCAGCCAGTCCGCCGACTTGCCGCGGATGCGCAGCTGCTGCCGGTCCGTCACCGTCACCAGGGGCTTGGCGCCGTCCACCGGCACTTCCATGGCGACAAAGGGCATGGAGGGCTTGGCCGTTGCATCGGCCTGGGCCACGACCAGCTCGGCCTGCGAAGCCGACAGGCCGCTGGCGGCCGCCAGGTTGGCCATGCGCTCCAGCGCGGCCGGCGCCGCCGACAGATAGCTGGCGGGCACCAGGAACTGCGACTTGGCGCCCAGCAGCGGCAGCAGGCCGATGAAGCTGCCGTTGGCCTCGGCCTTGCCGGGCGTCACGTAGCTGATGGCCGGCAGCACGCTGGCGGGGTAGGGCTGGGGAATCTCGTTGCAGTCGGCCGAGTAGGGCTGGCGCTGCACGGACACCCGCAAGGTGTTGTTGATGCCCAGCGCATAGCCGGGCACACGGGCGCGCAGGCGTTCGGGCTGGCCGTTGGCCTCCAGCTGGCGGGCCGACAGCAGCATGCCGTTCCAGAACAGCGTGGCCACGGGGCGCGTGGCCGACGCGCCGGGGGCGGCGGCCACGTACAGCGTGATCTCGCCCGGCATCTGGCCCTGCGAGGCCACGGCGCTCAGCGGGAAGTTCATCGTCCAGTCGCCGCGCGACAGCACGTCGAAGCTGTCGGGACTGCCGCCCAGGCTGGACAGGCGTATGCCCTTGGCCTCGTCCCACTGCGGGGGCTGGGCCGCGGCCACGGTCACGTTGTCGCTGACCAGCAGGCGCTGCAGGGCGGCCTCCTGCAGGCCGGCCACGCGCGCACCCGCGTCGGCGGCCACGGCCAGCACCATCTGGCGGCCCATGGGCAGGGCGCGCAACTGCTGCGAGGCCAGCGCCTCGTTGCCCAGCGGCGCGCGCCGGGCGCGCCATTGCTGCAGGGCCTGGCCCGCATCGGGGTCGGCCGCCAGCTGGGCCTGAAGGGCCGCGAAGGCGGCGGTCAGGCGCTGCTGCAGTGCCTTGTCGGCCACCACGATGTCTCCGCTGACCTGGGCGGCCCCCAGCATGAGCAGCGCGCCCAGCTCGGCGTCACTGGCCAGCTTGTGCTGGGGCTCGGCGCCGCGCAGTGCGGCAAAGGCGGGCACGCCGGCCAGGGCGGCGGGAACCTCCAGGCCGCGCAGGTCCAGCGCCTCCCCCACGGCGGGCAATGCGTTCACCGTCATGCGCCTGTTGTTGCGCTGCAGGCTGGCGCCAATGCGCCAGGCACTGTCGAACGAGGCCTGCTCCAGCTGCCGGCCGGCCACCAGCACGGTGGTGCGCACGGGCAGGGTGTTCCAGACATCTTCGATGCTGCGCACATCGCGCGGGTCCACGCGGTAGCTCAGCCGTGTCTGCGGCGAGATGGTCAGGGAGTTGGCCAGGGAGTGGTTGTCATCGCATCGCACCTGGCCGTTGCGGCTGCGCCAGTTCACGCCCAGCCGCACGAAATCGCTGGCGCGGGCCTGCTGGCCGACGGGCAGCGTGCGCTGCAGCATGCCGTCACCATCGGGCACGGTCTGCGACACGGCGGGCGTGCCGTTGAGCGAGATCACCACGGTCGAGACGCCGGGCTCGCCCTTGAGGTAGCGGCTGTCGAAGGCAATGCTGGCATCGCCCAGCGGCAGGCCGCGCGGCACGGGCAGGTAGAAGTCCTGGGTGGCCGTGCCGGCCAGCACCACGGGATCGACGATGCCCAGCTCCTTGAGCGTGACGCTGCGCTGCAGCCCGTCGCTGGCGCCCAGCTGGCGTATGGCGTCACCCAGCGCCGAGGCCGAGGCCGTCTGCGCGAACAGGGCGCCCAGGCCCAGCAGCGAACCCAGCGCCCAGCGGGCCCCGGTGCGGGAAAGCGATTGGCGGATGGTCGGTTGCATGGGGGCCTCTTTTCTCACTTCGGTGCTCGATTCGTAATGCGCTTCGTGGACGTGGTGCGCGGGGTGGTGCGTGCGTGGTTCAGGCCGGCGCCATGCCCTTGGTCACGGCGGCCGCGATGCCCGGGACGGCCGCGCCGCCTGTGTGTCCGGCGGCAAACTCGTCGAAGGGCTGTCCCAGCAGGGCACGCACGATGCGCTGCGAGGCCTGGCCATCGCCATAGGGATTGATGCGGCGCGCAAACGAGGCGTGGTGCACCTCGTCGGCCAGCAGCCGGTTGACCTCGGCCACGATGCGCGCGCGCTGCGTGCCCACCAGCAGCACGGTGCCGGCCGATACGGCCTCGGGCCGCTCGGTCACGTCGCGCATCACCAGCACGGGCTTGCCCAGGTAGGGCGCCTCTTCCTGCACGCCGCCGGAGTCGGTCAGGATGATGTGGGCGCGCTGCATGAACCAGACGAAGTCCACATAGTCCAGCGGATCGATGAGGCGGATGTTGTCCATTCCGCCCAGCGTGCGCATGACCACTTCGCGCACGGCGGGGTTGAAGTGCACGGGGTAGACGATGAGCAGGTCCGGATGGCGCTGCGCCAGCTCGGCCAGCGCAGCGCAGATGTTCTGGAAGCCTTCGCCGAAATTCTCGCGCCGGTGTCCCGTGACCAGCAGCAGCGGGCGCTGCGCATCCACCCAGGGATGGCGCTGGGCAATGGCACGGGCCAGCTCGGGCTGGGCATCGAGCCGGTCGCACAGCGTGGCCAGCGCATCGATGACGGTGTTGCCCGTCACGGCGATGCGGCCCTGCAGGTTCTCGCCCAGCAGGTTGGCGCGCGACGTGGGCGTGGGCGCAAACATCCACTGGCTGACCACATCGACCACGCGGCGGTTCATCTCTTCGGGAAAGGGCTGGGCCAGATCGCCGGTGCGCAGGCCGGCTTCCACATGGCCCACCGGAATGCGGCGGTGAAACGCCGCCAGCGCGCAGGCGGTGGCCGTGCTGGTGTCGCCGTGCACCAGCACGTAGTCGGGCTTTTCCTGCTCCAGCACGCCATCGGCACCTGCCACCACGCGGGAGAACAGGCCGTTGAGCGTCTGGTTGGGTTGCATGACGGCGAGATCGTGCTGCGCCTGCAGGCCGAACAGATCCATCACCTGGTCCAGCATCTGCCGGTGCTGGCCGGTGACGCACACCACGCTCTCGATGCCCCGCGTCTGCGACAGGGCCGTGACCAGTGGCGCCATCTTGATGGCCTCGGGACGGGTCCCGAAAAACGAAAGAATCTTCATGCCAACCCCTTTTGCGTTTTCCTGTGCTCTTCGCTTGTGCGTTCTTGTGCTGCGCTGTACCCGGCAGGGGCAGGACCCGTCTCAGCCCGAAGACGGGCCGGGCAGGCCGCAAAGCGGTGTGGAATATACGGCGGGTTTTTGGAATTTTCGATCGATTGCTCCGATTCGATTGAAAACTATCGTCAATTGAGAGAAATTGACGGAAGTTAAGAGGACTTGAGGGAGCTTGATGACCTTGCTTTCCATTGGGGAACCTCCGTCGAATCTCAAGCGCCGCAAGCCATGCGCGCCATGGGGCTGGATGCACGTTCGCGCCAAGGGTGCTGTTGCACAAAGCTGCGCGCCTGGGGGCTTTGTTGCAGCTAGTACATCACCGAAACAAGGATGTGCTTGTCAGACGCTTGCCTATTGCTGCCAGCTGCTGCCTATTGCAAGCCCTGGGGCGCGTCTGCGCAAGGCTTGGAGGGGGTGTCCGTGCTGTCGCTTTCCCTGATGTGCGGCCGGTGCGTGGGGCCGGGGCAGGGGCGGGCGCAAACCTGGGCATGAACCTTGCCACAAGCCGGCCCGGAAACGAAAACGGGCCCCGTGTAGGGGCCCGTTTTGCTGGGTGTATGGCGGAGAGGGCGGGATTCGAACCCGCGGTGGGGATTAGCCCACACACGCTTTCCAGGCGTGCGACTTAAACCGCTCATCCACCTCTCCGAAGCCAGCGATTGTAGCAGTGATTTCGGGTGGTCACGGTAAGAAGCTGGAACCGGCAGCGATGCGCATGCGTCCCGCCGCACCTTGCAGGTAAAACCGGCAAGGCAGCTCCGGTCGTTCAGCCGCAAGCCATTTGGGATGGTGAATGGTTGCAGTATCGTGAAATCCGGCGAACTTTTGATGCGGGTCCATCTAGGGAATCCTCGGTGCGCACTATTTGCAGTGGGCAACCCATGGCGTATCCGCATTGATTCAGGTTTTCCTCAGCCCGGTGCATTCGATGGAAGCAGATGTCGGGAGCTGTCATGTATACAAGAAGGTATTTTCCTTGCTTTGTGAAATTGGAGTGAATTTCATGTAAGTCATTGATGTTGTTGATTTTTGTTCAAATGAAATCTATCTGGTTTGAAAGGTTCCAGAATGCATCCTGGACGAATTGCAAATGTTGAATGCAATTCTCAAGCGCCGGATGCATTTTGCAACAGACGCCGCATGCCAGCTTGTAGACAATGCCTGCGGCGCCGGGCCTTGAAATGCCTGTTTCAAGCCCATTGCGGCAGATTCCTCCTGTATTGCGGCGTATCGACAGCCCAGGCCAATCATAGAAACCCGCTATCACCATGGCTCACCATTCAATGCGCTCCGATTTTTACTGTGGCGGGGCGCTGCCATGGCGGGCACTGGCCTTGAGCCTTGTGGCGGTGCTGGGTGCCGGGGCGGCTTTCGCTGCCGGGCCGCAGCGGCAGGTGCTGGAAAGCCTGCCGTCCGGCACGGCCAAGGGAGCGCCTGCCTATGAGTTGTCGCTGCCCGCCTGCACGGCGGCGCCTTGTCCCTTTGAGCTGAGGCTGGTGCGTGCCGGCGTGCAGCAGGGCCAGCCAGCGGCGCTGTCCTGGCCTGCGTCCAGGGGGCCGGCGCAATTGGCGCAGCCCGATCCGCTGTACGGCGTGGGTGATCCGCTGTCTGCGGCAGCAGGGCTCCAGCACCTCGAGCGCGTGTGGATGACTGGCGAGGAAGAAGACACCGTCACCGCTGCCGTGCGCGGCTTGCGCCTGCCCGGCGTGCAGGGCGGCTCGCGTGCGCTGCTGGTCACGCAGATGGGGGGCTTTGAGCATCCCAAGCGCCGCCATGCGCTGTATGTCGCCACCGCCCAGGGCCCGCACCTGGCCTGGCAGTACGACGAGCCCCAGGGCAACTACCAAAGCTGGGTGCTGGCGCCCACGGGTCGGATTCCGGTGCTGCTGGTGCGCTATGCATCACCGCAGGACGATGCGCCCGACCAGATCGAGACCCGCAGCCTGCGCTGGAACAAGGGCCGGCAGGCGTTTGCCGAGCAGGCCTCGGCACCACCGGCCGCCGTGCAGGCCGTGGTGGCGGCGCGCTATGCCAGCGTGGCGGCAGCACGTGCCGCACGCGCGCAGCAGGCTGAATGCCTGGGCACCTATTTCGTCGTGCGCACACGCCCCGCAGGCGCCGCGCCCCATCACGCCCTGGTGCAGGTGGCGGCGGACATGGCGCAGGCGCATGCCGAATCGCTGCGGCTGCGTGCCTGCTCGGCCAGCCTGCAGCCGCGCACCGTGCCGTTGGTGCACCTGCTGCCGGATGCCGGCCTGAAGCCCGGCAACAAACCCGACCGCAAAACCGACCGCAAAACCGACCGCAAACCCGAGCCCGCCCGCTGAGCCGTTGCTGCGGGCCATATCGACAACCACAACGAGGGGAGAAACATGCCTGACATCAAGGACAGCGTAGGCGAGGGCGGCAGCAACCAGGTGCATGACGTGGCCCTGCTGCAGGCCATGCTGCGCGTGGTCAAGGACGCCAAGAACGCGCCGTATCTGGGCGTGGACTACGACGGCAGCTACGGCGCGCAGACGCGCGCCGCGCTGGAGCGTTTCCAGAACGACCACAAGCTGGCCGCCGCCAAGGCCGCACCGGGCCAGCCGCAGGCCGGGGGTGCCAAGGAGGCGCTGGGCCTGGCGGCAGCCGGAGGGGCCACGGTGGCCAAGCTCAGCGGCATGCTGCCGGCCTCGCACCAGGGCATGCGCGCCGCGCAGAACTCCAAGACGGTGTACCTGGAGGCCAAGGCCCAGGACGTGGCCACCAGCAAGGCCGCCATTGCCAACGATGCGGAGTACGAGCCCACCTTCCGCGCCAAGCTGGCCAGCCTGGTGCAACAGATGTATGACACGCACAAGATCGCGCTGTGGATCACGCCCACGGGGCGCCGGCGCACCTTTGCCCAGCAGGCCGCCGAGACCCAGACCAAGGCCGGCCCGGGCGAGAGCAACCACAACTTCGGCCGCGCGGCCGACATCGGCTTCAAGCGCTTCCAGTGGGTCAAGGGCGACGGCAGCATCGTCACCGACGCCGACTGGCTCAACCAGCTGGAGGCCGTCAAGTCCGCCGATGCATCGCGCTGGTGGAATGAGCGCGACAGCCTGGCGGCCAAGCAGGGCCTGCTGCCGCTGAAGTTCGAGCGCGTTCACCTGCAGGCTTTCGCACAGCAGGGGGTGAGCAACCAGCGCTCGCTGGCCAAGCTGCTCAACGCCGTGTCGCAGAACAACATGGGCTGGAAATCCGCCTACCAGGCAGACCTGCAGTCCCAGGGCAAGCATTGGGTGAACGTGGGGTCCGCCAAGTCCATCTGGGCCGGAACAGCCTCCGTGACCAAGGCCGATCTTGCCAAGGCCCGCACGGCGGCCACCGGCAAGCAGGTCAAGGAAGCGCAGATCACCCAGGACGAGGTGGACGCCATGCGCCGCATGCTCAAGGCCGATTTCGAGCAGGCCGACCTGAACTGGTCCAAGTGGGCGCCCGTGCCCTGAGCCTGGCCGGACGCCTGCCGTGCAGGCAGGCGTCACTCCCATCGCATCTTCCGGAGAGAGCATCTTGAGAATCGACCCTTCGACGGGCGAGGCCGCCCTGCGCGCGCCACTGTCCCTTTCGCTGCCCCTGCCTGTGTCCCTGTCCGCGTCGCTTTCAGCGTCCCTTTCCGCCATGGACGCTGACGCAGCGCCGGGCGGGCCGCCTGCCATCCGCGCCCCGCAGGACGTTCTTTCGGGCGTGCGCGTTGCCTCGCAGCTGCTGCAGGACTTTCGCCCCATCACCGAAAGCATCGAGTGGGAGCTGGGCCACCTGCACTGGGCGCAGGCCGGCCTGCTGACCTTTGCCGAGAACGAAGTGCCCTACGTGGTCAACAACAGCGGCCGCCTCTCGGAAGATGCGGCGGCCCTGCTGTTCCACCACTGCGCGGACACCGCGCCGCAAGGCGCCATTGCCGTGCTGGAATTGGGCGCCGGCTGCGGCCTGTTTGCGCGCATGTTCCTGCAGGCCTTCCGGCACCTGTGCCAGCAGGAAGGACGTGATTTCGACCAGCGGCTGGTCTACTACGTCACCGACGGCTCTCCCCGCACGGTCGCGCAATGGCAGGAGCGCGCCCTGTTTGCCGAGTTCGGCGGCCAGGTCGTGGCCGGCTGCTGCGACGCCATGCGGCCCGAGGCCGTGCAGCTGCCGGACGGCAGCACGGTGCCCCTGCCGCCGCTGCACGCCGTGTTCTGCAACTACGTGCTGGACGTGCTGCCTGCCACCGTCGTGCGGTGGCAGGGCGACGGGCCGGTGCAGGAATTGCGCATACGCACCCGCCTCACCGATGACGCCCAGCTCGTGCGCCAGTACACCGCGCTGTCGCCGGGCGAGATCCGTGCCCTGGTGGACCATGCGGATGCGGCCCAGCGTGCGCGCCTGCTGCCCCTGGTGGGCCTGTTCGAGCAGGAGGTGGGCTTCTTCGACTGCGACCAGGCATCGCTGTCGCCCTGGGTGGATGCCGCCTTGTCCGTCAGCGAGGCGGCACCGCGCCTGCTGGTCAACCACGGCGCCTTTGGCGCGCTGCAGACGCTGCAGCAGCGGCTGGCGCCCAAGGGGCTGGTGCTCATCAACGACTACGGCGCCTGCACGCCCGAGGCGGCGGCCCAATCGGGCGCCTCCCAGCGCTTTGGCCGCACCAGCGCCATCGGCCTGAACTTCCCGCTGCTGGCGCAATTGTTCGGGCGCGAGGGCTGGCAGGTGCTGGCGCCTTCGGGCGATGCGCAAAGGGCCATCCATGCGCGGCTGCTGATCGGCGAGGGATGCGAGCGCACGGCGGCAGCCTTTCTCAACCGCTTCAGCGCCGACGCGCAGCAGTTCTTCGAGGCCCCGGCCCAGGAGGCCCGCACGCACCTGGAGTCGGGCCGCCAGGACGCCGCCCTGGAAAGCTACCGCCAGGCCATTACCCGCAGCCCGCGCGACTGGCGGCTGCTGGGCGAGGTGGCCGAATTCGTGGGCCTGCAGCTGCGGGACTTTGCCGCCGGCATCGAGCTGGCGCGCAGCGCGCTGGACCTCAATCCCTGGCTCAGTACCTGGCTGTGGAATGTGCTGGGCGACTGCCTGTTCTGCCAGGAGCAGTTCGCGGCCGCGCATGACGCCTACCTGCAGGCCGAAGGCATAGACCCGCGCGATGCGCGCACCCAGCTCAACCTGGCCTACACCTGGCAACAGCGCGGCGACCCGGCGCGCGCGCTGGCCTGCATCGCCCAGGGCCTGGCGGGGGATGCGCATGGCGTGCACACGCAGCGCCTGATGGAAAAGCAGCAGCAGATCCTGGCGCAGATCGCTGCCCTGCGCGCCTCGGAGCAGCAGCGGCTGGCCCAGCGCGCGGCACGGCTGCAGGGCGGGGCATAGGCCTGCCGGCAGCCTGCAGAAGTTCAGCGGTTGCGGCCCGCCAGCCGCACGGCCAAGGCCGCCGCCGATGCCGCGCAGGCCAGGGCCACCACGCCGCTCCAGCCCCACTGCGCCAGGGCCAGGGCGCCCAGCGCCGAGCCCGAGGCCATGCCGATGAACACGCCCGTGAACAGCAGCGCATTGAGCCGGCTGCGTGCAGCGGGGTCCAGGCCATACACCAGGGTCTGGTGCGCCACCAGCGTGGCCTGGATGCCGAAGTCGAAACCGATGGCGCTGGCCACCAGCAGCGGCAGCTGTGCGCCGGCTGGCAGCCAGGGCGACAGTGCCAGCACGGCAAACGACGCCAGGGCCAGGCCCGCACCCAGGCAGGTCACGCGCTGCGGGCCGCTGCGGTCGGCCAGCCGGCCTGCCAGCGGCGCGGCCAGCGCACCGGCGGCGCCCGCCAGGCCCAGGGCGCCGGCTGCGGCGCTGCCCATGTGGAACTGCTGGTGCAGCATCACGGCCAGCGTGGACCAGAAGGCACTGAAGGCCACCGACAGCAGGCCCTGGGCCAGGGCCGCACGGCGCAGCGCGGGCTGGCCGCGCCACAGCTGCACCATGGAGCCCAGCAGCGCGCCATAGCCCAGTTGCGTGGTGGGCCTGAAACTGGGCAGCCCGCGCCACAGGGCCACCCCCAGCAGTGCCATGGCAGCGGCGGCCATCAGGTAGACGCTGCGCCAGCCGCCATGCTCGGCCAGCAGCCCGCTGACCACGCGCGACAGCAAAATGCCCAGCAGCAGCCCCGTCATCACCGTGCCCACCACCTTGCCACGCTGGTGCTCGGGCGCCAGCGTGGCGGCGGCCGGCACCACATCCTGCGCCAGGGTGGCAGCCAGGCCCACGGCCAGGCTGGCGGCCAGCAGCGGCGCCAGGCCCGGGGCCAGGCCGCTGGCCAACAGGGCCAGCATCAGCGCGGCGGTCTTGGCCAGGATGATGCGCCGGCGGTCCATGCGGTCGCCCAGAGGTGCCAGCAGCAAAATGCCCAGCGCATAGCCCAGCTGGGTCAGCGTGGGCACAAAGCCCACGGCGCGCTCGCCCGCACCCAGGTCGGGGCCGAGCACGCCCAGCATGGGCTGGCTGTAGTAGAGCGAGGCCACGCCCACGCCCGCCGTGGTCGCCATCAGCAGCACCAGCGACCGGGGCACGCCGGATGCCTTTTCGCTGGTGGCCGCCTGGTTATGCGTAGATTGAATGCAAGACATGTTGATCCGCCGATACGGCGTGTTTGAGAAACGATGGTCGTAGTGTGGTGCGATGCAGCAACCAACGGTAGTGGCTGCATTCGCAGAATCGATATACGCTTGGCGTATGACCATCGACGACCTCTCCCTGCCTTCGGGCGCAGACCGCATCGAACTGCTGCAGACCTTTGTGCGCATCGTCGAAAGCGGCAGCCTCTCGGCCGCCGCGCAGCAGATGTCCACCACCCAGCCCACGGTCAGCCGGCGCCTGCAGACGCTGGAGCGCGCGCTGGGCCTGCGCCTGCTGCGGCGCTCCACCCACGCCATGGCGCTGACCGACGACGGAGAGCGCTGCCTGGCCCATGCGCGCGAACTGCTCGATACATGGCGGGCGCTGGAGTCCGACCTGCGCGGCGCCCAGGACACGCCGCGCGGCCTGCTGCGCGTGGTCGCGCCCCACGCCTTCGGCCAGGACCAGCTCATGGCGCCGCTGCTGCAGTTCCTGGGCCGCCATCCGGCCGTCAAGGTCGAGTGGCTGCTGCATGACCGCCAGCCGGACTTCATTGCCGAGGGCATCGACTGCGCCGTGCAGGTGGGCGCCGTGGTCGATCCATCGGTGGTCGCGCTGCGCGTGGCCGAGGTGCCGCGCATTGCCGTGGCCGCGCCTGCCTTGCTGGGGCAGGGCAGCGTGCCCCAGCACCCGCGCGAGCTGCAGGGGCTGCCCTGGATTGCGCTGCGCACTTTCTACCAGCGCGAGCTGGAACTGCACCGCGTGGGCGATGAGCGGGTGTGCAAATCCTGGCGCCTGCAGTTCGAGCCCCGGCTCAGCACCGACAGCCTTTATGCGCTGCGCAACGCCGCCCTGGGCGGGCTGGGTGCGGCCCTGGCCTCGGCCTGGATCGTGCGCGACGATCTGGAGGCGGGCCGCCTGGTGCACCTGGCCCCGGACTGGCAGGCCGCGCCGCTGCCCGTGCACGTGGTGTATCCGCCGGCGCGCCACCAGCCGGCGCGGCTGCGTGCCTTCATCGCGGCCATGCGGGAGGTCATGCCGGGACTCACCGGAATGCGCGCGCCGCTGCCCTGAGCCGTTCGCCCGCCGCTGTTGCGGCGGCGCGTCACCGCCCGGTTTGCCAACGGTAAGCATGGCAACTGCATAGGATAATAAGAATCATTTGCGATCTTCTTCGCGATTGGCTTTTCCTCCATGCCGTCCCCCTCCACGCTACAACCGCCCGCCGAGCCCCTGCTGGCCCAGCTGGTGCAGCACTATGACGAACTGGTCGGTTTCCTGCGCCACCGCTTCGGCGATGAATGCCAGCCCCGCGAAATCGTCAACGAGCTGTGCCTGCGGTTGATGGAGCGGCCCGTTCCCCAGGGCATTGCCAACCCGCTGGCCTTTCTGCGGCATCTGGCGCGCGACCTGGCCATAGACCGCCACCGCGCCCAGGCGCGCCGGCCCGAAACGCCCTTCGATGGCGCCGAGCTGGAAGAGCGCCTTGCCCCCGCCGCAGCCATGCCGCTGTCCCCGCCCGAGCTGGCCGTGGCCGCCGCCCAGCGCCAGCGCGCGCTGCTGGTGGCGATAGAGCAACTGCCCCAGGCCAGCCGCGAGGCCTTCATCCTCACCAAGCTCTACGGCATGCCGCAGGAAGAGGCCGCACAGCGCATGGGCATCTCGCGCGGCATGGTGGCCCGCCATCTGGCGCGTGCGCTGCGCGATGTGCAGCCCGTGCTCATGGCCGACCATGCCGCCTGAGATCACGCGCAGCACAGGCGGCACGCGCAGCGCGCGCCAGGGTGCTTCTGCGCAGTCTTCGGGGCGCAGCGCCCATCTGCCCGTCGATGACGCCCTGGCCCCCTTTGCCGACATGCTGCGCCGGCACCTGCCCACGCCCGAGGAAATCGAGCAGGCCGCCGCCCAGCGCCAGAAGCTGCGCCAGCGCAGGGCGCTGCGCGCAGGCACGGCTGCGGCCCTGGCGGCGCTGGCGCTGCTGCTCTGGGCCGACCCCGCGCTGCAGCGCCAGACCCTGGCGACAGCCGTGGGCCAGCGCCAGAGCTGGCAACTGGCCGATGGCAGCGAGGTGCGGCTGAACACCGGCTCGCGCGTGCAAGTGGTGCTGCACCTGCGCTCGCGCCGCCTGGTGCTGGACCAGGGGGAGGCGTCCTTCGAGGTATCCCATGCCTTCTGGCACGGCTGGGTGCCCTGGCTGCAGCGGCCCTTCACCGTGCAGGCCGGCGGCGTGGTGGTGCAGGACATCGGCACCGTGTTCGGCGTGCACCGCCATGAGGATGGTGCCGACATCACCGTGCTGCAGGGCAGGGTGCGCGTGCATTCCATGGAGGGTGGCGGCGCACCCGTGGAGCTGTCCACCGGCCAGCAACTGCGCACGCGCGCCGGCCGGCCGCTGCCGCAGCTCGTGCCGGCAGAGGCGGGCGACGGCGCCGCTGCCCTGGCCGCCCTGGCCTGGCGGGAGGGCCGCCTGGTGCTGGACGGCACGCCGCTGTCCGAGGCCGTGGCGCAGATGCAGCGCTACCGCAGCGCACCCATCGTGCTGGCCGACCGGCATGCGGCGCAGCTGCGCATCTCGGGGCAGTTCGACCTGGACCATATCGACCAGCTGCTGGACCTGCTGCCCCGCCTTGCGCCCGTGCAGGTGCGGCATGAGAACGACGGCCGCGTGCTGATCTCCACGCGCCACAGGTAGGCGCAGGTAGACGCAGGTAGGCCGCCCGGCAGTTGTCCCTGCAGCCGCTGGCCTGATCCAGAAATTTTCCGTGGCCATGTGTACAAACCTGCGCGCTGCAGCGGCTTACAGGCAGACCGGCATCGCGCCCGGGCCCGAGCTGGCCCTGGAGGGGCATGCCGCCACCGCCGTACCCCGTATTCCGTATCCAACGCCTCAGGAGAGATGTCGCCATGAACCCTTCCCCTACCGTCACCGGCCTGCCGCGCCTTCGCATCGCGGCCATGGCCGCCGCACTGTGCATTGCCGGCCTGGCCCATGCCCAGCCCCTGGCCGTGGACCTGCCGGCCCAGCCGCTGGCCCAGTCGCTGAACGCGCTGGCGCGCCAAAGCGGCGCCCAGATCATCTTCCTCACCGATGTGGCCCAGGGCCTGCAGGCGCCCGCGCTGCGCGGCACGCTGGAAGTGCGCGAGGCCCTGCAGCGCCTGCTGGCCGGAAGCGGCCTGCAGGTGCGTGCGCAGGATGAGCGCACCTTCACCGTGGAGCGCAGCGGCGGCCCGGCTGCCAGCTCCGGCGCGGCGGGTGCCGTCATGGCAGAAGTGCGCGTGCTGGCCTCGCGCGCGGAGGACACGGCCTACTACGCCCCCTCGGCCGCCAGCGGCACCAAGACCGAGGCGCCGCTGCGCGACGTGCCCCAGACCATCAACGTGATCCCCCAGCAGGTCATGCGCGACCAGGCCGCCACCTCGCTGCAGGACACGCTGCGCAACGTGGCCGGCATCGGCCTGTCGCACGGCGACGGCCAGCGCGACCAGGTCAGCATCCGCGGCTTCACCAGCATCGGCGACCAGTTCGTGGATGGCTTTCGCGACGATGCGCTGTATTTCCGCGACCTCTCCAACATCGAGCGCGTGGAAGTCGTCAAGGGCCCGGCCGCCGTGCTCTATGGCCGGGGTTCCTCGGGCGGCCTGGTCAACCGCGTGACCAAGAAGCCGGGCGTCAATGTCTCCGACGTGGCCGTCAGCATTGGAAGCTGGGCCGACAAGCGTGCCGAATTCGATGTGGGCCGTGCGCCGGAAGGCAGCGACTGGTCCTGGCGCGTCACCGGCGCCGCCGAAGACGCCAACAGCTACCGCAGCCAGCAGTTCCTCAAGCGCGAGACCATCGCCCCCTCCGTCATGTGGAAGCCGGACGGCAATACCTCGCTGACGCTGCAGGCCGAGCTGCTGCGCGACAAGCGCGTCACCGACTTCGGCATTCCCGCCTACCGCGGCCGCCCCGTGGATGTGGCGCCCGGCACCTACTACGGCTCGGCCAATGCGCGCGATGCGGACACCTCCGAATCCACCGTGGGCTCCTTCACCGCCACCTTCAACCACCGCTTCTCGGACACGCTGCGCGTGCGCAACGCGCTGCGCTACTACCACTACGAGCTGGACCGCCAGAACACCTTGCCGGCCGGCACCACCAACGAGGCGGCCGGCACCGTGGCGCTGACCCGCTCGGGCGTGGACCGCAACGAGCACGGCATCTTCAACCAGACCGAACTGATCCAGAACTTGCGCACCGGCAGCGTGCAGCATGAAGTGCTCTACGGCCTGGAGCTGGGCCAGCAGAACAAGGATGCGCTGTCCTACAGCGGCGGCACCCTGGCCAATGTGAACCTCTGGAACCCCGTGTTGCCCGTGGCCCCGCTCAACGGCGGCGGCACCCTGAGCGGCAGCACGCTCAACCGCTACCTCACGCGGGCCCTGTACCTGCAGGACCAGGTCACGCTGTCGCCGCAGTGGAAGCTGCTGGTGGGCCTGCGCTATGACCGCTTCGGCCAGGAAACCGACAACCGCCTGGCCGGCCAGAGCGACTTCAGCCGCACGGACTCCACCTGGAGCCCGCGCGCCGGCCTGGTGTGGCAGCCCGATGCAGTGCAGTCCTATTACCTGTCGGTCAGCCGCTCCTACCAGCCTTCGGCCGAGATGTTTGCGCTGTCGGCCACCAATGCCGCCATCAAGCCGGAAAGCACCACCAACTATGAAGTGGGCGGCAAATGGGACCTGATGGACGGCAAGGCCATGGCGACGGCATCGCTGTTCCAGCTGGAACGCACCGACATCAAGACCACCAACCCGGCCCAGCCCACCCAACTGATCCCCATCGGCACGCAGCGCACGCGGGGCCTGGAGCTGTCGCTGTCCGGCGAACTGCGCCCCGGCACCCAGGCCACCTTCAGCTACGCCTACCTGGATGCCGTGGTCACCGAATCCACCACCGTGGACGCCGGCCAGCCCGTGCAGGGCAAGCGCGCCACCATCACGCCCAGGAGCTCCCTGTCTGCCTGGCTCACCCAGCGCCTGGGCGATGCCTGGACCGTGGGCGGCGGCCTCAACTACGTGGGCGACCGCTTTGCCAACCCCGGCAACACCGTCACGCTGCCCGCCTACACGGTGGTGGACGCCATGGCCCAGTACCGCATCGGCCGTGCCACCACGGTGCAGCTGAACCTGCGCAACCTGTTCGACCGCCGCTATATCGTCTCGGCCCACGGCACCAGCCCCAACCTGAACCTGCCCGGTGCGCCGCGCAATGTGATGGTGACGCTGCGGCACAGCTTCTGAGACCGCGCCGGCAGCGCCGGCCTCTGCAAAAGACAAAGGCCCACGCAAGTGGGCCTTTGTCCATCCGGGCGGTGCCGTTTACTCGGTCGCCTTCTTCAGCGATTCCTTGGCGTTGTCTGCCGACTGCTTGGAGCGCTTCTTGTGGTAGTCCGACTTGACGTTGTTCACGGCCTTGCCGACCGGCCCGCTGTCCTTGGCCTTGGCGTCGGCCTGCTTTTCCTTCACCTTGTGGTCGGCGGCGTCGGCGGCCTCGGAGGCGGCCTTGCCCACCTGGGCGTGGGCGGGCGACAGGCCTGCGGCGAAGGCAAGGGAAATGGCGGTGGCAAGCAGCAGTTTTTTCATGGAACAGGTGTCCTGTGATGAGATGGCTGCATGGTGCGCCAGTGCGCTGGTGCTGCCTTGTAGGAGCAGGGCTGTGCTGTGCGCGGGCACTGCGGCCCAAGCGCAGAAGGGCTTCCGACGGTAGCTTGCTTCGGTGTCCGACATGGGGCTGCCGGCCGAGCTTCTAGCCTTGCACCAACCCCCGCCACACCCAAAAAGGACACACCATGATCACAGCCGAACCCACCATGACCAACCTCTTCGATCAGCTGGGATTGGACTCCAGCCCGGAGGGCATCCGTCAGTTCATTCTTTCGCACCGCCTGGAGAAAAACACGCTGCTGGTGGACGCGCCGTTCTGGACCGACGCGCAACGCGCCCTGTTCTCGCAGCAGTGGCATGCCGATGCGACCTGGGCGCTGGTGGTGGACCAGCTCAGCGAAGCCTTGCATTCCGAGCCCGACCTGGACGCCGTGCCTGCCCCGGCGGCTTCCGAGCACGAGCAGGAAGCGCGTCCCTGATCCTGTGATGCAACCGCTTGCGATGAATCCGTGCTGCTTACAATTTTCGCGGCGCATTCAACCCATTTGCCTACGGAGTCGCTCACATGCTGACCTCGAATGGTCTGGCGTCGGCCTCTCCAGGCTCCGACGCTCTCTTGCCCCTTGACCCGGGCCACGCCGTTCTGGATGCGTTTCCCGACGCCGTCTTTGTCGTCGGGCTCGACGGCCGTCTGGCCCACTGCAACCGCCAGGCCCGCAGCCTGCTGGACCACTCCGGAGATGCGCTGGAGGGCAGTGTCTTCGAAGAGCGTTTCGTGGCCCAGGCTGCGCGCTCAGGCTGGGCAAGCCGCCAATGGGAGCCTGCCCAGGCCGCACAGCCTAGGCAGGCCAGCTGCTGGCCGCTGCTGACCTGTTCAGGGCGCGAGAGGCCCGTGGCTTCGAGCACAGCGCGCATACGGCTGCCGGACGGCAGCCCGGCGTTGCTGCTGTGCGTGCGCGAGGCCGATGCGCACTCGCCTGCAACGCCGCTGTCCGCGCCGCCGTCCGAGCCGCCGCCCCTGTCCAGCCCGCTTTCCAGCGCCGAGCGCAGCTTTGCCTTGCTGGTGCAAAGCGTGACCGACTATGCGATCTACATGCTCGACCCCGAAGGCCGCATCGTGAGCTGGAACCTGGGCGCCAAGCGCATCAAGGGATATGAGGAGGAGGAGGTCCTCAACACCCATTTCTCGCGCTTTTACACGCCCGAAGACCAGCAGGCCGGGCTGCCCCAGGCGGGGCTGCGCACGGCGGTCAGCACGGGCCGCATGGAGGCCGAAGGCCTGCGCGTGCGCAAGGATGGCTCGCGCTTTTGGGCCTCGGTGGTCATCGATGCCATCTACGATGAGGGCCGGCTGCTCGGCTTTGCCAAGGTCACCCGCGATGTGACCGAGCGCAAGGCCGCCGAATCCCAGCTGCGCCAGGCCTTGAAGATGGAGGCCATCGGCCGCTTCACGGGCGGCGTGGCCCATGACTTCAACAACCTGCTGATGGCCGTGCTCAGCAGCCTTGAGCTGCTGCGCAAGCGCATGCCGCCCGACGAGCGGCTGCGCGCGCTGGTGGAGACCGCCACGCGCGGCGCCCAGCGTGGCGCCTCGCTGACCCAGCGCATGATGGCCTTTGCGCGGCAGCAGGAATTGAAGACGCAGGCGGTGGATGTGGCGGTGCTGCTGTCGGGCCTGCAAGGCCTGCTGCAGCAGGCGGCCGGCCCGCATATCTTTCTCAAGATGGCCCTTGCCGCCAACCTGCCGCGCATCCTCACCGACCCCAGCCAGTTCGAGAGCAGCATGCTCAACCTCGTTGCCAACTCGCGCGACGCCATGCCGGGCGGCGGCGTCATCAAGATCGCGGCGGCCGTGGAAACGACGCTGCCGCGCCAGCTTGCAGGCCTTGCCGCAGGCTCGTATGTCTGCGTGCGCGTGGAGGACACCGGCGAGGGCATGGACGAGCAGACGCTGTCCCGCGTGGTCGAGCCCTTCTTCACCACCAAGGGCGTGGGCAAGGGCACCGGCCTGGGCCTGGCCATGGTGGACGGGCTGGTGGCCCAATCCGGCGGCAAGCTCGTGCTGCACAGCACACCGGGCAACGGCACCACGGTGGAGATGTGGATGCCCATCTCCAAGGACGAGAGCACGGCCTGCCACCTGGGCGCCCAGCGCACGCAGGACGTGGGACCCATGGACGTGCTGCTGGTGGACGACGACCCGCTGGTGCTGGCCAACGCCTCGGCCCTGCTGGAGGACCTGGGCCACCGTGTCACGGCCCTCGGCGCCGGGCAGGAGGCCATCGACCTGCTGGCGCGCCAGGCACGCTTTGACGTGGTCATCTCCGACTACGCCATGCCCGGTATGAACGGCGTCGAGCTGGCCGAACACATTGCGCAGCGGTATCCAGGCTTGAATTTCATCCTGGCCAGCGGCTTTGCAGACATCCCGGCGCTGCCGCCTGGAATGACGCGGCTGGCCAAGCCTTATTCGCAGGAGGATCTGAGCCAGTTGCTGCATCAGTTGATGAGGGCGTGAGCTCCCATGGAGATGGCCTGCGAAGCGTTTTCGCAAGCCATCACATCAAGATGGCAGGGTGGAAACAATGGCGCGATTGGCCTGCAGGTGGGCTTCAATCGACGCCAGTTGCGCGTCGTAATCACTGATGACCTGCTGCGCGGAAGTACTCCGCGGCATCCTTGTTTTTAGAAAAACAAGAACGGGTATGACGATCAAGGAAAGCATCCACGCCAACGTGAGCGCAGTGTTGAGGGCAGTCATCTTGATCTGGTTTATCGCCGTAGGACCCGCAAGAAGCAGGACGAGGAAGCTGATGCCGGCCAGCTTCAACCTTCGGCCGCGTGCGTGCGCACGCTTCTTTTGATGGGCTTCCAACGCTTGTGCACGCAGCGCAAGAATCTGCTGCTTTTCTTGCGTCAGCCTTGGAATGGCCAGTTCTGCCGCTGTGCGATCCGTGCCCCGTTGGATGGCGTGAAGGGAGTTTTCCACCTTTTTCAGTGAAATGATTCCGCCTTGACGTTCAAGAATTTGGGCGCTTCCGCAATGCGCGCAGATGAAGCGTTCCGTATCACTTCCAATCTCCAGTGGAGCGGAGCAATTGGCACAAGACAAGCTGTATATCGGCAAGCCACTCTCCCGTTTTTCTGGGGCAATCCAAAGCCAAAGCTGCCCATACATGCCAAGTCACCCGGCCGTATTCATTGCATCGCCCATGGGCAGCGAGCCGGGCAGTGTAGCGCTGAATGCGGCGGGTGTGACCAGGCTGCATGCGCAGCCGGACCTGCTTCAGTTGTCGCAGCCGTGGGGGAGGGCTCAGACACCTGCCTTCTTGAACAGCCGGCGCAATACCTGCATGGGCAGGAACCTGACCTTTCGCCGTTTCAGTTCCCGCCGGAACAGGCGCTCGCGTTCAATGAAGTTGATCTTGGGTTTCATCTTTTTTTGGGGCTGCAATGGACGAAACGCGCCAATCTACTGGTGAACGCCGCAGCTGCTGTAACACCGTGTCAGCGATGCTTCGGGATTGCCGGTTGCCGGTTGCCCGTTGCCGCTTGGCCCTATGGCCCGCGCCATTGGGCATGACGCACGCCAAGCTGCAGCTGCTGGATGCGGCGGTGGATGGTGGAGCGGCTGACGCCGAGCTGGCGCGCGGCCTCGGAGACGTTGCCCTGGCATTGGGCAAGCAGTTGCTCCAGCGCCTGTGCGGCGGGCTCGCTGGTGTTGCTGGCCAGGGCGGCGGTGCAGGGCGGGTTGCCGTGCAGCGCATCGGGCAGGTGGTCGGGCTCGATGCTGCCGTCGCCATCGTTCCCGCACAGGGCTGCGGCGTAGCGCAGCGCGTTGTGCAGCTCGCGCAGGTTGCCGGGCCAGGCGTGCGCGGCCAGCAGCGCGCGGGCCGCGTCGCCCAGGTGCAGATGGCTGCCCAGCGTGGCGAGCATCTGGTCGGCAATCGCCTGCAGGTCGCTGCGCTGGCGCAGGGCGGGCAGTTGCAGCTCGGCGGCATTGAGGCGGTAAAGCAGGTCTTCGCGGAAGCTGCCGCGCCGCACCAATTCGGCCAGCGGCCGGTGTGAGGCCGAGATGACGCGAACGGACACCGCCCGTGGCGCGCGGGCGCCCAGCGGGGTGATTTCGGATTCGGACAGGACACGCAGCAGCTTGGCTTGCAGGGCCAGTGGCATATCGCCGATCTCGTCGAGGAACAGCGTGCCTTCGTGCGCCGCGGCGATCAGGCCCTCGCGGCCCTTGCTGGCGCCGCCGGTCCAGGTGCCGGGCAGGTAGCCGAACAGCTCGCTTTCCAGCAGCGCCTCTGGAATGGCCGCGCAGTTGATGGCGACGAAGGCGCCGCTGCGGCCGCTGCTGGCATGCAGCGCGCGGGCCAGGTATTCCTTGCCTGCGCCGGTCTCCCCCTGCACCAGGATGGGCAGCGTTTGCGGCGCGAGCCGTGCGGCCTTGCGCAGCAGCGTCTGCAGCCTGGCATCCCCCGTGTCCAGCGCCTGCAGCGCTGCCGGCAGCGGGGGCTGCGCCGGCATGGCCTGCGCGCGCAGGCGGCGTGTCGGGCGCTGTGGCTCCATGGCATGGGCGAAGAGGATGCTGCCGTCGCGGGCGCGGATGATGCGCTCCTGCGCCGGGCGATGGCGGCGCAGCTCGGGAAGGTGGCGCAGGTCCACGTCGAAGAAGCGCTCCAGCGGCTGGCCGATGAGCTTGTGGCGCTGGCGCCAGTCCAGCTGCGCGGCGGCCACCAGCAGGCGGGCGCCTGCGTGGGTCATGGCGCGGATGCGGCCCCGTGCGTCCACGCTGATGGAGGCGTCGGGATCGACGTCGAGGAAATCGGGCGACTGCGCCAGGCGCACCACCCAGTCCTGGCCGGACTGGGCCATCAGGTTGGCCTGCTCCACGCGCCGCGCGGCGGCCACGACGAGGTTCAGCGCCAGGTTCTGGCTGGCCCGCTCGGCGGGCGAGCGCAGCAGCGACAGGTCCAGCACCGCCGCGAGTTCTCCGTGCATGTCGTAGATGGGCGCGGCCGTGCAGGACAGGCCGGTGTGGGTGAAGTCGAAATGGTCGCTCTGGTGCACGGTCAGCGCCTCGCCCGTTTCCAGGCAGGCGCCCACGGCCGAGGTGCCCGAGTGGTCCTCGCGCCATTGCGCGCCCAGGTACAGGCCCGCGCGGCGCAGGTCGCCAGCATCGGCCTCGTGCCCGAGGAAGTCCACGGCCACGCCGTGCCGGTCCGCCAGCAGCAGCACGTAGTCCAGGCCCTTGAGCTGCTGGTACAGCCGCTCCAGCGCATGGCGGGCGATGTGGATCAGCGGCTCGGATTCCTCGCGGTGCGCGCGCAGCTGGCCGTCGGTCACGATGTGGGCTTCGCTGGTATGCGCCGGGTCGAGCCGGTGGGAGTCGATGCAGCGGCGCCAGCTGCGCAGCACGGCGCGGTCGCGCTCTTGGCCGCGGTTGGAGTAGCCGAGGCCAAAGGCTTCGATTTCCTGGATGTGCGAGGCGTAGGACTGCATGGGCGTGGAGTCGATGCGGGCTTTGAACGTGCCGCAGACGATTCTGTGCCCTGTGCGGCGCAGCGCCAATCAAGACTTACCCACTGCCCCTGCTGCGCTGCAGCACGCCTGGTGCGACAGGTGTCGCAGGGCTGCCCCACCTGTCGCGGGCGGCAACGCCGGGCAGCGGGGTGCAAGGCTCAGGGTTTGTACCGGAGGCGCGCAGGCAACCCCTTGATTTGCCTGGCGCATCCTGCCGCCGGGCCTGCCTGGCATGGTGATTGCGTAAGAGCGCCTGCCCGAAGAAAAACCAGCGGGCATGACCGCATCAAGGAGACAACCATGACCGATACGACGCCCAACGCCCGCGCCAAGGCGCTGCTTGACCAACTCAACCATGCCCTGGGAGACCGCGACTTCGCGGCCGCCAGCCGCCTGTTCGCCGATGAATGCTATTGGCGCGACCTGGTGCTGCTGACCTGGAACATCAAGACCATGGAAGGGCGCAGCCAGATCGCCGACATGCTGGCTGCGCAGCTGGACGCCGCGGCGCCCGTGCGCTTTTCGCTGGACGAGCGCGAGACGGTGGAGGAGGCCGATGGCGTGGTGTCCGCCTGGATCGTGATCGACACGCGCCATGCGCGCGGCGGCGGCCATGTCCGCATCAGGGACGGGCGCATCTGGACGCTGCTGACGGCCGCCCAGGAGCTCAAGGGCCATGAGGAACCCATGGGCACGCGCCGCCCTATGGGGGCCGAGCACGGCATCCGGCGTGGCCGCCAGACCTGGCTGGAACGCCGCCAGCAGGAGGCCCAGGAGCTGGGCCGCGACAAGCAGCCTTTCGTGCTCGTCATCGGCGGCGGCCAGGGCGGCATTGCGCTGGGCGCGCGGCTGCGCCAGCTGGGGGTATCGCACATCGTCATCGACCGCCAGGCGCGCCCCGGCGACCAGTGGCGCAATCGCTATAAATCGCTGTGCCTGCACGACCCGGTCTGGTACGACCACCTGCCGTACATGCCTTTCCCGGACAACTGGCCCGTGTTCGCGCCCAAGGACAAGATCGGCGACTGGCTGGAGATGTACACCAAGGTGATGGAGGTCAACTACTGGCCCTCCACCGATTGCCTGAACGCCCGCTTCGATGAGGACAGGCAGGAATGGGAAGTGACCGTGGAGCGAAACGGCGAGACGCAGGTGCTGCGCCCCAGGCATGTGGTGTTCGCCACCGGCATGTCGGGCAAGGCGAATGTGCCCAAGATCAAGGGCCAGGACGTCTTCAAGGGCGAGCAGCAGCACTCGTCCCAGCACCATGGCCCGGATGCCTATGCGGGCAAGAAGGTGGTGGTGATCGGCGCCAACAATTCAGCGCACGACATCTGCGCGGCCCTTTGGGAGCACGGCGCCGATGTGACCATGGTGCAGCGCTCGTCCACGCACATCGTGCGCTCCGATTCGCTGATGGACATCGGCCTGGGCGACCTGTATTCGGAGCGCGCCGTGGCCAGCGGCGTGACGACCAGGAAGGCGGACCTGATCTTCGCCTCGCTGCCCTACCGCATCATGGCCGACTTCCAGGTGCCGGTGTACGACCGCATCCGCGAGCGCGACGCGGACTTCTACCGCAAACTGGAGGCGACCGGCTTCATGCTGGACTTCGGTGATGACGACTCGGGCCTTTTCATGAAGTACCTGCGCCGCGCCTCGGGCTACTACATCGATGTGGGGGCTTGCGATCTGGTGATCGACGGCAGCATCAAGCTGCAGGCGGGCAAGCAGATCAGCCACCTGTCGGAAAACGCGGTGGTGCTGGCCGATGGCACCGAGCTGCCGGCGGACCTGGTGGTCTACGCGACCGGCTATGGCTCCATGAACGGCTGGGTGGCCGACCTGATCAGCCAGGAGGTGGCAGACAAGGTGGGCAAGGTCTGGGGCCTGGGCTCGGACACCACCAAGGACCCGGGACCGTGGGAGGGCGAGCAGCGCAACATGTGGAAGCCCACGCAGCAAGAGGCGCTGTGGTTCCACGGCGGCAACCTGCACCAGTCGCGCCACTACTCGCTGTACCTGGCGCTGCAGCTCAAGGCGCGGCAGGAAGGCCTGCCAGTGCGTGTCTATGACCTGCAGCAAGTTCATCACCTGCGGTAAGGCCGAATAATCGCCATGGGGCGGCTGTGCCGCCCGCCAACCCAGCCTTGCAAAACAGAAAGTTCAATCATGAAAGCAGCACGTTTCTACGACCGGGGCGACATCCGCATCGAAGACATCCCCGAACCCGTGGTGGAGCCCGGCACCGTGGGCATCGAGGTGGCCTGGTGCGGCATCTGCGGCACGGATTTGCATGAGTTCATGGAAGGGCCGATCTTCATTCCGCCCTGCGGCCATCCGCACCCCATCTCGGGCGAGTCCGCACCCATCACCATGGGGCACGAGTTCTCCGGCGTGGTGTACGCCGTGGGCGCGGGCGTCGACGATATCAAGGTCGGCCAGCACGTCGTGGTGGAGCCCTACATCGTGGCCGACGACGTGCCCACGGGGCCGGGCGACCACTACCACCTGTCCAAGGACATGAATTTCATCGGCCTGGGCGGGCGCGGCGGCGGGCTGTCCGAGCGGATTGCGGTCAAGCGCCGCTGGGTGCACCCGATCTCCAGTGCCATTCCACTGGACCAGGCCGCGCTGATCGAGCCGCTGTCCGTGGGCCACCATGCCTACACCCGCAGCGGAGCGAAGGCGGGTGATGTGGCGCTGGTCGGCGGCGCAGGCCCCATCGGCCTGCTGCTGTCCGCCATCCTGAAGGCCAAGGGCCTGACGGTGGTCATCACCGAACTGAGCGCCAAGCGCAAGCAGAAGGCGCGTGAATCGGGCGTGGCCGATCACATCCTCGACCCTTCCGAAGTGGACGTGGTGGCCGAGGTGATGAAGCTCACCGGCGGCAAGGGCGTGGATGTGTCGTTCGAATGCTCCAGCGTGAACAAGGTGCTGGACACGCTGGTGGCCGTGACGAAGGCCACGGGCGTGGTGGTGATCGTGTCCATCTGGAGCCATCCGGCCACCATCAACGTGCACAGCGTGGTCATGAAGGAGCTGGACGTGCGCGGCACCATTGCCTACTGCAACGACCACCAGGAAACCATCAAGCTGGTCGAGGAGGGAAAGATCAACCTCGAGCCCTTCATCACCCAGCGCATCCAGCTCGATGACCTGGTGGCGCAGGGCTTCGACACGCTGATTCACAACAACGAATCGGCGGTGAAGATCATCGTGCAGCCACGGCTCAGGTAGCCCGGGCGGCAGGCCTGAATCGAACCCGCTGCCATCAGGAGCGGGTTCGCCTGATGCCTGCCGTGTGGTCACGCTGCGCAAAGAAAAAAGCCCTTGATTGAATCAATCAAGGGCTTAGATCATTTTGGCGGAGAGGGCGGGATTCGAACCCGCGGTGGGGATTAGCCCACACACGCTTTCCAGGCGTGCGACTTAAACCGCTCATCCACCTCTCCGAAGACCGCGATTCTAGCATCGATTTTTGGGGGCGGCGGCGAAGTTGCCTGCCGGCGTGATCGGCATGCCTTGGACGGCTGGCGCTTGCGGCATGGCCCGCACCTGCGCCTGCAGCCACGTGCACAGGGTGTCGAGCCGGGCAGGCGCGGCGGTGCTGCGGCGAAGTGCCAGGTAGCGGTAGCCGGAGGCCGTGAAGCCGAAGGGTGCCAGCAGGCGGCCGGCCTGCACGTCGTCCATCACCAGGTGCCAGGGAGCAACGGCTGCACCCAGGCCGCGCAGCGCCGCTTCCAGCGTGAAGTAGTAGTGCTCGTAGACGGGGCCGGCCGCTGCGGGCGGGGCCATGCCCATGGAGTCGGCCCACAGGTCCCAGGCGTTGCGCCGGCCGCGCGTGTGCAGCAAGGGGAGACTGGCCAGGTCCTGGGGCCGCGCGACAGGCCCGGCCATTGCGGGGGACATCACGGGGCCCAGGTACTCGTCGAAAAGCGGCAGGGCCAACTCGTCGTCTGCAATGGCCTGGCCGCTGTTGCCGCTGCTGTCGGTGGGGATGGCCGTGATGAGCAGGTCGCAGCCTTCGCGTGCAGCGTCGGTGCCGGTGTCCGTGGTGCGCAGGCGCACCTCGATGCCGGGGTGGTGCGCGTGGAAGTCGAACAGCCGGGGGATCAGCCATTTGACGGTGAAGGTGCTGAAGCAGGCCACGTCCAGCGGGCCTTCGTGGGCGTCGCCCAGGCTGCGCACCGCCTCATGGATCTGCTCGAAGGCCTGGGTGAGCGCGGGCTGCAGGGTGCGCGCCGCTGCGGTGAGCGTGGGGCGGGCCTTGGTGCCCGCGAACAGCGCCAGGCCCAGGTGCTGCTCCAGCTGCCGTACCTGGCGGCTGACGGCGCCGGGCGAGACGCACAGCTCGTCTGCCGCCGCCGTCATGCGGCCCAGGCGTGCGGCAGCTTCAAAGGCGCGCAGGGCGGCCAGCGGGGGCAGGCGGCGGGTCATGGGTGGGGTCATGAGTCGGGTCACGGGCGGGTGGAGGCTATGTGAGTTCCAGGTACATAGAACCGGCCAAATCATCGCTTTTCAGGCAATGGGCCGGTGGATAGATTTGCCGCTTCGGCCGGCAATTCCTGCGTGGATTCTGGCCGGACTCCCCCTTTCAATTCGATCCCAAAGCACATAGCACCATGCCCTTCGTCCACACCTATCTGCCCCAGTCCACCTCCACTTCCCAGCGCGATGCCGTCGTGCAGGGCATCCACCAGGCGCTGGTGCAAGGCATCGGCATGCCCGAGGACGAGCTGTTCAACATGGTGCACCCGTACGCTCCCGGGCAGTTCGCGTTCAGCCGCAGTTTCAACGGGGTGGCGCGTTCGGATGCGGTGGTGGTGGTCGAGATCACCATGCGGCGCGGACGCAGCGACGCGATGAAGAAGGCCTTGTATGCGGCCATTGCGCGCAACCTGCACGAGGGGGCCGGGGTTGCGCCGGCCGATGTGTTCATCTTCATGCATGAGAACGACTACTCGGACTGGTCCGTGGGCCATGGGCGCTTCGCCATGGCACTGGTGCAGCAGACCGGCGCGCAATGAAAAACGGGCCGCGATGGCCCGTTCTTCGTGGGGTTCCGGCAGATCTCAGCTGGTGCGCTGTCCGGTCTGGATCATCTTCATGGCCGAGGTGATCAGGCTCGATACCTCGGTCATGTTGCTGGGAACGATCAAGGTGGTGGTGGCGTCCGATGCCACCTGGCTGTAGGCCTCGACGGCCTTTTCGGCCACCTTGAGCTGCACGGCCTGTTCGCCGCCGGGCTGGCGGATGGCGTTGGCCACGCGTTCGATGGCCTGGGCGGTGGCGTCAGCCACGGCCTTGATGGATTCGGCCTCGCCCTGGGCCTTGTTGATGACGGCCTGCTTCTCGCCTTCGGAGCGTGCGATGAAGGCTTCGCGCTCGCCGGTGGCGATGTTGATCTGTTCCTGGCGGCGGCCTTCGGAGGCGGCGATCAGGGCGCGCTTTTCGCGCTCGGCCGTGATCTGGGCCTGCATGGAGCGCAGGATTTCGGCCGGCGGTGTCAGGTCCTTGATTTCATAGCGCAGCACCTTCACGCCCCAGTTGAGCGCGGCCTCGTCGATGGCGGAGACCACCTGGGCGTTGATCATGTCGCGCTCCTCGAAGGTCTTGTCCAGTTCGAGCTTGCCGATCACGCTGCGCAGCGAGGTCTGGGCCAGCTGGGTGACGGCCATGATGTAGTTGGACGAGCCGTAGCTGGCGCGCATGGGATCGGTGACCTGGAAGTAGAGGATGCCGTCCACCTGCAGCTGGGTGTTGTCGCGCGTGATGCAGACCTGGCTGGGCACATCCAGCGGGATTTCCTTGAGGCTGTGCTTGTAGGCCACGCGGTCCACGAAGGGCACGAGGAAGTTCAGGCCCGGCGTAAGCGTGCCGGCGTACTTGCCAAGGCGTTCCTTGACCCAGGCGTGCTGCTGGGGCACGACCTTGACGGATCGTGCGATGAAGATGGCCGCGATGACGGCGATGACGATGGCGATTTCCATGGTGTCTCCAAGCCCGGAGGGCATTCAGTGAAACAAGAGGGTGAGGCGAAGGGGCGCGAGGACTGCATCCCCAGGTGTGCGCAAGAGGTGCAGCGGTGGCTCAGAGCTTGTCCACGAGCAGCCGGTTGCCGACGACCTCGGCCACGCGGTGCATGCCGGCCGAGGGCAGGTTGCCCGGGCGGCCGATCACGGTCCATTGGGCGCCACGGTAGCGGACCTGGGCCGTGCCGTCGGAATTCCATTGCTCGACCATGACGGACTCGCCTATGTCGAGGTTGACATCGCGGTTGCTCGATGCCGGCTGGCGGCTGGGCTGGCGGCGGCGCACCAGATAGCAGGCCAGCACGAAGGCGCTGCCCAGCGCGGCGGCGATGATGATCTGTGCAATGGGCGCCAGGCCCGCATGCGCGCACAGCGCGCCGACGATGGCGCCCAGCGCCAGCATCAGCAGATAGAAGCTGCCGGTCAGCAGCTCGGCGATGACCAAGGCGCCGGCGACTAGCCACCAGATGGTGGAATATTCCATGCGTGAGACTCCCTTTGTGACAGTTGCTTGTGTTTAGTGCAGCACATTCTGGGTGAAAATCCGCACGCTTCAAAGGCGCAATAAGGATATTCCTTACACTTCGCGCCTGTTTCGTTTTTTGGCCCGCTCAGGTTACGGAGGCTGCCCCCATGAAGTTTCGCTTTCCCATCGTCATCATCGACGAGGACTACCGCTCCGAGAACACCTCGGGCCTGGGCATCCGCGCCCTGGCCCAGGCCATCGAGGAGGAAGGTTTCGAGGTGCTGGGCGTGACCAGCTACGGCGACCTGTCGCAATTCGCGCAGCAGCAAAGCCGGGCCAGTGCCTTCATTCTGTCCATCGATGACGAGGAGTTCTCGCTGGGCGATGGCGGAACCGATCCCGTGATCCACAGCCTGCGCAGCTTCATCGGCGAAGTGCGCCGCAAGAACGCCGATGTGCCGATCTACATCTACGGCGAGACCAAGACCAGCCGCCACCTGCCCAACGACATCCTGCGCGAGCTGCACGGCTTCATCCACATGTTCGAGGACACGCCGGAGTTCGTGGCCAAGCACATCATCCGCGAAGCCAAGAGCTACCTGGAAGGCGTGCAGCCGCCGTTCTTCAAGGCGCTGCTGGACTATGCGGAAGACGGCTCCTACAGCTGGCACTGCCCCGGACACTCGGGCGGCGTGGCCTTCCTGAAAAGCCCCGTGGGCCAGATGTACCACCAGTTCTACGGCGAGAACATGCTGCGCGCCGACGTGTGCAACGCGGTGGAGGAGCTGGGCCAGCTGCTGGACCACAACGGCGCCATCGGCGAGAGCGAGCGCAATGCCGCCCGCATCTTCAATGCCGACCATTGCTACTTCGTGACCAACGGCACGTCCACGTCGAACAAGATCGTCTGGCACCACGCCGTGGCGCCCGGCGACGTGGTCGTTGTGGACCGCAACTGCCACAAGTCCATCCTGCACTCCATCATCATGACGGGTGCGATTCCGGTGTTCCTCAAGCCCACGCGCAACCACTTCGGCATCATCGGCCCGATCCCGCAAAGCGAGTTCTCGGTGGAGTCCATCCAGGCCAAGATCGCGGCCAATCCGCTGCTCAAGGGCGTGGATGCCAAGACGGTCAAGCCGCGCGTGCTGACGCTGACGCAGTCCACCTACGACGGCGTGCTCTACAACACCGAGACCATCAAGAGCATGCTGGACGGCTATGTGGCCAACCTGCACTTCGACGAGGCCTGGCTGCCGCACGCGGCCTTCCACCCGTTCTATGGCAGCTACCACGCCATGGGCAAGAAGCGCGCGCGCCCCAAGCACTCGGTGGTGTATGCCACGCAGTCCATCCACAAGCTGCTGGCCGGCATCAGCCAGGCCTCGCATGTGCTGGTGCAGGACAGCCAGACCGAAAAGCTGGACCACCACCTGTTCAACGAGGCGTACCTGATGCACACCTCGACCAGCCCGCAGTACAGCATCATCGCCAGCTGCGACGTGGCCGCCGCGATGATGGAGCCGCCCGGTGGCACGGCCCTGGTGGAGGAGTCCATTCTGGAGGCGCTGGACTTCCGCCGCGCCATGCGCAAGGTGGAGGACGAGTTCGGCGACGACGACTGGTGGTTCGAGGTCTGGGGTCCCGAGAAGCTGGCCGATGAAGGCGTGGGCTCGGCCCAGGACTGGATCATCCGCGGCCATGACGCGGCGCCCAAGCGCTCCAAGGCCAAGAACGGCAAGGAGTTCGACAACTGGCACGGCTTCGGCGAGCTGGCCGACGGCTTCAACATGCTGGACCCGATCAAGTCCACCATCGTGACGCCGGGCCTGGACCTGGACGGCGATTTCTCGGACACGGGCATCCCTGCCTCCATCGTGACCAAGTACCTGGCCGAGCACGGCGTGGTGGTGGAGAAGACGGGCCTGTACTCGTTCTTCATCATGTTCACCATCGGCATCACCAAGGGCCGCTGGAACACCATGCTGACGGCGCTGCAGCAGTTCAAGGACGACTACGACCGCAACCAGCCGCTGGCGCGCATCCTGCCCGAGTTCTGCCAGCAGCACCGCCGCTACGAGCGCATGGGCCTGCGCGACCTGTGCCAGCACGTGCACCAGCTGTACGCCAAGTACGACATCGCCCGCCTGACGACCGAGATGTACCTGTCGGACCTGCAGCCCGCCATGAAGCCCACCGATGCCTACGCCCACATCGCGCAGCGCAAGACCGAGCGCGTGGAGATCGACCACCTGGAAGGCCGCATCACCGTGGGCCTGGTCACGCCGTACCCGCCCGGCATTCCGCTGCTGATTCCCGGCGAAGTGTTCAACCGCAAGATCGTGGACTACCTGCTGTTTGCGCGCGAGTTCGCCAAGGAGTGCCCAGGCTTCGAGACCGACATCCACGGCCTGGTGGAACTGCAAGGCGAAGATGGCGAAGTGCGCTACTACGCCGACTGCGTGGCCGCGACCGCGCCGGCGCGCAAGACGCCGGCAGGTGGCAAGCCTGCTGCGAAGAAGGCCGTGAAGACTGCAGCCAAGCCTGCTGCCAAGGCAGCCGCCAAGACAGTTGCCAAGGCAGCCGCGAAACCGGCAGCGAAACCGGCAGCCAAGCCGGCCGCCAAGGTTGCCAAGGCCGCCGCGGTCAAGGCGCCTGCCAAGCGCCCCGCAGCGCGCAAGGCGCAGCCGGCCGCGCCCGAAGTCGGCACGGCAGCCAAGCCTGCGCGCGGCCGCAAGATGGTGCAGGTGGGGGACGATGGTCCCTTCGGCCGCACGATCTGATCGCCGGGCCGGCTGACGGCCCATCAAAAAGGCGCGGGTCCCGAAAGGGGCTCCGCGCCTTTTTCATTGCGCCGCTGCGGCGTCGTTATTCCGTGGTCACTCCAGGCGTATCTTTGCGTCGCGGATCAGCGCGGCCCAGTCCGTCTGTTCCTTGAGCAGGTATTGGGCCGCATCCTGAATGCTGCCGCCCAGGGCCGTGCTGCCCTCGGCCTGCAATTGCTGCTGCACGGCTGGCTGCTGCAGCGCCGCGTTCACGGCGGTGTTCATCTTCTGCACGATGGCAGCCGGCGTGCCCTTGGGCGCGACGATGAGCTTCCAGTCCACCGCCTCGAAGCCTGCATAGCCCGATTCGGCCACGGTGGGCACCTCGGGCAGGATGGGCAGGCGCTTGGCCGAGGTCACGGCCAGGGCGCGCAGCTTGCCGCCCTTGAGCAGCGGATAGACGGCCTGGGGCGTGCCGAACATGTAGTGCGTCTGCTTGCCCAGCAGGTCGGTCACGGCCGGCGCTGCGCCCTTGTAGGGCACGTTGAGCACCTGGATGCCGGCCTTGAAGGCCAGCATCTCGCCGGCCAGGTGGCCTACCGTGCCCGTCGATGCCAGGCCCTGGCGGATGCCGCCCGGGTCGGCCTTGGCGGCCTTGACCAGGTCCTGCACCGACTTCCATGGCGAGTCCTGCGGCACGACCAGCACCGTGGGCTGGGCGGCGACCAGGGCCACGGGGATCAGGTCGGTGCGCGGGTTGAAGGGCATGCTGGGCAGCAGGGCGGGGTTGATGGCGAGGTTGGCGGTCTGGCCCATGCCGAAGGTATAGCCATCCGGCGCGGACTTGGCCACTGCATCCAGGCCGATGTTGCCGCCCGCGCCGGGCTTGTTGTCCACGACCACGGTCCATTTGTTCAGCGTGCCCACGCGCTCGCTGATCTGGCGCGCGACCGCGTCCGTGCCGCCGCCCGGCGTGTAGGGCACGACCATGCGCACGGCGCGTGAGGGCCAGTGGTCAGGCTGGGCCTGGGCCGCCAGCGGGAGCAGGGCGGCAGCCAATGCGGGCAGGGCGCACAGCAGCAACTGGCGGCGCGGGGTGGAACAAGGGCGGGCCTGGGTCTGTGTCAGTGTCTGTATCTGTTTTTGGGCGGCCGGGTTGCGGTGGATGGCGGGCATGGTGTTGTCTCCGGGAATTTTTGGGAAAAGGCCTCCCCGCCGGGCGCGCGGCAAGCGTCGTCCGTGTGGGGTGGATGGGGTGCAAGGTTGCAGGGGCGCCGCGCGCCGGGTGGACGGCGGCGCCTTCAGTGGCTCAGCCTGGCTTCAGTGGGAAGCCTTGGCGTGGCTGTCGGTGGTGTCGCCCCGGGCCAGGGCCAGGGCCTGCTCGCTGCTGTAGCCCAGGGCGGTGAGGATCTCCAGGCTGTGCTCTCCCAGGCGCGGGGGCGACAGGCGCACGTCCAGGCGCTTGCCGTCCAGCGTGAAGGGCAGCAGCACGGTCTTGGTCTCGCGGCCATCGGGCAGGGTGATGGGAGCCAGCGCGCCCGTGGCGTTCAGGTGCGGGTCTTCCAGCAGGTCCTGCGGGCGTGCGATGGGCGCGAAGGGCAGGCCGTTCTTCTCGAAGATCTCCGCAATGTGGGCGGCGCTGTGCGGGGCCATCTTCTCGCGCAGCAGCGGCATCAGCCAGCTGCGCGCCAGCACGCGGTCGTTGTTGCTGCCAAGGCGCGGATCGTCGCGCAGCTCGCCCAGGCCGAAGGCGTCGCAGAACAGGCGCCAGGCGCCATCGCTGACCACGGCCAGGAAGATCTGCTCGCCGTCCCGGACTTCGAACACGTCGTAGATGGCCCAGGCCGAGATGCGTGCCGGCATGGGCGCGGCCGGCTTGCCGGTGACGGCGAACTGCATCATGTGCTGGGCGACCAGGAAGATGTTGTTCTCGAACAGCGCGCTTTGCACTTCCTGGCCGCGCCCGGTCTTCTCGCGCTGGGCCAGGGCGGCCATCGCGCCCATGGCGCCGAACATGCCGCCCATGATGTCGTTGACGCTGGCACCGGCGCGCAGCGGGTCGCCGGGGCGGCCTGTCATGTAGGCCAGGCCGCCCATCATCTGCACCACTTCGTCCAGCGCCGTGCGGTGCTCGTAGGGGCCGGGCAGAAAGCCCTTGTGGCTCACGTAGATGAGACGCTCGAAGCGGTCCTTGAGGCTGTCGTAGTCCAGGCCCAGCTTGCGCATGGTGCCGGGCTTGAAGTTCTCGCAGACCACGTCGGCCGTGGCGATCAGGCGCAGCGCGGCCTGCTTGCCTTCCTCGGTCTGCAGGTCCAGCGTCAGGCTTTTCTTGTTGCGGTTGAACAGCGGGAAAAAGCCCGAGCCCGAGCCCAGCAGCTTGCGCGTGGCATCGCCGTCGCGGCCATGGCCCACGGGCTCGATCTTGATGACTTCGGCGCCCAGGTCGGCCAGCATCATGCCGCAGGACGGGCCCATGACCATGTGCGTGAATTCGACCACGCGGATGCCTGCGTACGGCAGTGGCGTGGCCTGGCCTGAGGCCGTGTCGGGGGTAGTGGGTTGGCTCATGGAAAAACGGTGAATGAATGTGTGGGTTGTCGCTGCGGCTCAGGCCGGTGCGTAGATGCGGGGCACAAAGCCCTTGGGCAGGCCGGCCAGCGGCGTCATGCCGTGCAGTTCCTCGCCGGGCAGGCCTGCGGCCAGCGGCTGGCGGGCGGCGATCAGGCGATCGATGTCCACGCCGGTGCGGATGCCCATGGCCTCGAACATGAAGACCAGGTCTTCGGTGACCACGTTGCCCGAGGCACCGGGCGCATACGGGCAGCCGCCCAGGCCGGCCAGCGAGGCATCGAAGGTGCGCACGCCGGCCTCGTAGGCGGCCAGGCAGTTGGCCAGGCCCAGGCCGCGCGTATTGTGCATGTGGGCCGCGCCTGCATGTTCGCCCAGCTCGGCGCGCAGCCGTGTGAACAGGTGCCGCACCTGGGCCGGGTTGGCCATGCCCGTGGTGTCGGACAGGCCCGATTCATCGGCGCCCGCCGCCACGCAGGCCAGGGCCAGTGCAATCACTTCGTCCTCGGGCACCAGCCCTTGCAGCGTGCAGCCGAAGGCCGTGGAGATGCCCGCCTCGATCAGGGCCTGCGGCGCGATCTCGTCGCGCAGCGCGGCAATGGCCCGCACCTCGTCCACCATCTGCATGGGCGTCTTGCGCACATTGGCCATGGAGTGCGCGGGGCTGGCCGAGACGGGCAGCGTGACCTTGTGGGCGCCGGCGCGCAGCGCGGCCTCGGCGCCGCGCAGATTGGGGGCCAGGGCCATCACGGTGACGCCCGGCAGGGTGATGGCCTGGGCGACCACCTCGGCTGCGTCGGCCATCTGCGGCAGCAGCTTGGGCGAGACGAAGGAGCCGACCTCGATCTCCTGCAGGCCTGCATGGGCCAGCGCGGCGATCCAGGCCAGCTTGTGCGCCGTGGACATGGTGGAGGCCACGGACTGCAGGCCGTCGCGCGGGCCGACTTCGCTGATGAGTACGTCAAAACGGTGGGAGGACATGGGCAGTTGCATCCGGTGGTGGGTGTCGATGGTGGCGGATTCACCTGTTGACATCGGGGTTCTGTGTGGTTCTAATAGATAGAACTATATTCTCTCTATTGAAATATTCCCTGCTGCACGCGCCATCGTCAAGCCTGCGTGCCTGGGGTTTTCCCTTGGGTGCCTTTTTATGCCTCGCAAATCAGTGACGGAATCGGTGGCCGACGAGAACGCCGCGCCGGGCGGCGTGGCGGCCGTGGACAGGGCCTTGAGCCTGCTGGCAGCGTTTCGCGACGGCGACGACGGGCTGACGCTGGCCCAGTTGTCGGAGCGCACGCGCCTGTACAAGAGCACCGTGCTGCGGCTGCTGGCCTCGCTGGAGCATGGCGGCTGGGTGCTGCGCATGGATGACGGCCGCTACGCCGTGGGCCCGGCCGTGGCGCGGCTGAACACCGTCTATGCCCGGCATTTCTCGCTGGACAGCGTGGTCATGCCCGTGCTGCGCACCCTGGTGCAGGCCACGGGCGAAAGTGCGGCCTACCACGTGCGCCAGGGCCAGGACCGGCTGTGCCTGTACCGAGTGGATTCGCCCCATCCCGTGCGCGACCATGCACGCACGGGCGATCTGCTGCCGCTGGGCCAGGGCGCAGGCGGGCGCGTGCTGTCCGCGTTCGATGCTGAGCTGTACGCCGCATCGCGCGGCGGCAGCCGCACGCAGCTGGCCCGTGTGCGTGCCGATGGCTACTGCGCCATGGTGGGGGACAGGCACCGCGAGATCGCCGGGATTTCGGCACCTGTGTTCAAGCGCGATGGGGAATTGGCAGCGGCGCTGACACTGACCATGCCAGCCCACCGCTATGAAGAGCGCCACGCCCGCCATGTGCTGGCGGCGGCGCGGGACCTGGGGCTTTTGCTGCCCTGAGCCAGGCGTGCGCGGTGCGCTGGCTCAGCCCAGGGCCGTGTCCAGCACCATCATCAGCACGAAGCCCAGCATGAGGCCGCCCGTGGCAAAGGCTTCATGGCCCTTGCGGTGCGACTCGGGAATGATTTCGTGGCTGATCACGAACAGCATGGCGCCCGCTGCAAAGCCCAGTCCCCAGGGCAGCATGGCTGCCGAGCCGCTCACGATGGCTGCCCCCAGCACGGCGCCCACGGGCTCCACCAGGCCGGATGCCATGCCCAGCAGCACGGCAAAGCTGTGCTTGTAGCCTGCGGCCAGCAGGGCCACGGCCACCACCAGGCCTTCGGGCACGTCCTGTATGGCAATGCCCGTGGCCAGCGCATTGGCGCGCAGTCCGTCGTTGCCCGCATAGCCCACGCCGATGGCCAGGCCTTCGGGCAGGTTGTGCAGGGTGATGGCGAAGACGAACAGCCAGGTGCGCTGCAGCTTGCGCGCGCCTTGCGGGTCCAGGCCTTCGCGGCCCTTGATGAAGTGCTCATGGGGCAGGAGCCTGTCCATGAGCATGAGGGCGGCACCGCCCATCAGGATGGCCGAACCTATGACCCCGCCAGCCGCCCAACTGCCGCCACCGAACAGTTCCTGGGTGCGCACGGCCTCCAGTCCAGGCAGGATCAGCGAGAAGGCGCATGCGGCCAGCATGACCCCGGCGCCAAAGCCGAACAGGGTGTCCTGCGTGCGCTCGGACAGGCGCTGGGACAGCATCACGGGCACGGTGCCCAGTGCGGTCGCCAGCGCGGCGGCCGAGCCTCCGGCCAGGGCCTGGAAGACCACCGGATGGTTCTGGGCGTAGGCCCAGAACTGGCTGGTGAGCGCCCAGGCGCCGGCCATCATGATGGCCAGGCCTATCCACAGGCGGATGTTGGACCGTACGCTGGTCTTGGAGCGGAAGCGTTGTGGCAGATCCATGCTGGTCGAGGTCAGAGGTTGGCGTTGCGGACCGTTCAGCCGCGTGCGGCGGCGTAGCGGCGGGCCACTTCGGCCCAGTTGACTACGTTGTAGAACGCCGCGATGTATTCAGGGCGGCGGTTCTGGTACTTGAGGTAGTAGGCGTGTTCCCACACGTCCAGGCCCAGGATGGGGGTGGCGCCGGAGCCGATGCCGGCCATCAGCGGGCTGTCCTGGTTGCCGCTGCTTTCCACGGCCAGCTTGCCGTCCTTGCCCACCACCAGCCAGGCCCAGCCGCTGCCAAAGCGCGTGAGCGCGGCCTGGGTGAAGGCGGCCTTGAAGGTATCGAAGCCGCCCAGCTCCCGGTCAATGGCCTGTGCCAGTTCGCCCGAGGGAGCACCGCCGCCGCCCTGGTCCACCGGGGCCATCACGGTCCAGAACAGGCTGTGGTTGGAGTGCCCGCCGCCGTTGTTGCGCACGGCACCGCGAACGCCTTCAGGCAGCAGGGACAGGTCGGCGATCAACTGCTCCACGGGCTGGCTGCCGTGCGGCGTGTCCTTGAGCGCGGCATTCAGGTTGTTCACATAGGCCTGATGGTGCTTGGTGTAGTGGATCTCCATGGTCTGCGCATCGATATGGGGCTCCAGCGCGTCGTAGGCGTAGTTCAGGGGAGGCAGGGTGTAGTTGCTCATGTGGTTTCTTTCAGGGACTACGGGGAAAAAATCGGTGCGTTGCGGTGTCTGTGCGGCTGCAATCAATGCGCCAGCCGGGGCGGCAGGGCGGTGGCTGTGCAGTCGAAGACGCGGGCCGAGGCCTGAAGCGCCGCATCGATGCGGGGCTGGCTGCCGTGCTGGCGGTGCCACTGCAGCAGGGCTGAATGGGTTTCGCGCATATGGCGCCAGGCGGCGCTGCACACGGCGGCCGCATGGTGGCGCGCATCACCCAGGGCCAGCAGGCCCTGGTGCGCCTCGCACAGGTATTCGATGGCCAGTGCGGGCTGCTGGCGCAATGCCAGCAACTCGGCCAGGTTGTGGTGGGAGACCACCCAGGCGGCCATGCAGTGATCGGCGTGTTCCGCCAGCAGCGGGCCGGCGATGAGGCGCTGCGCCACATGCAGGGCCTTCATCTGCATGGCGAGCGCGCTTTCGATCTGGCCTGCATGGAAATGCCCATGGGCGCGGCGGGCCAGCTGTTCCCATTGATTCAAGGATGCTTCGGAGGGTGCCGGGACGGGAGAGGGCAGACTGAGGTCAGAGGTTGCTTGCATATCTGCTGGCTCCGAGGTTTTCAGAGGTTCTTTGATATTGATCTGAGAATTGTATTATTCATGAGAATCATTCTCATTCAAAACAAAAATGACCGTATGCAATCCGATGTGTATTTCCTTTCGCGCATCGGCAGGATGCGGATGCCTGGATTCCAGGCGAAAAAAAGCCCCGCAGGCGGCAATGCCTGCGGGGCGGGTCGCAGTCTGGCGGTGACTTAGACCTGGTCGGCCGACAGGCCTGCGGTCTGGCTGAAGCCGCCGTCCACGTAGGTGATCTCGGCCGTCACGCCCGAGGCGAGGTCCGACAGCAGGAAGGCGGCCACATTGCCCACGTCCTCGATGGTCACGTTGCGGCGCAGCGGCGATGCATCGGCCACGCGGCCCAGCAGCTTGCCGAAGTCCTTGATGCCCGAGGCGGCCAGGGTCTTGATGGGACCGGCCGAGATGCCGTTGGCGCGGATAGCGCGGCCGTCTGCCGTGCGGCCCACGGCCTCGGCCAGGTAGCGCACCGAGGCTTCCAGCGATGCCTTGGCCAGGCCCATGGTGTTGTAGTTGGGGATGGAGCGCAGGGCGCCCAGGTACGACAGCGTCAGCAGCGAGGACTTGTCGTTGAGGTAGGGCAGGGCCGCCTTGGCCATCGCGGGGAAGCTGTAGGCGCTGATGTCGTGCGCGATCTTGAAGCCTTCGCGCGACAGGCCGTCCAGGAAGTTGCCGGCGATGGCCTCGCGCGGCGCAAAGCCGATGCTGTGCACGAAGCCGTCGAACTTGCCCCAGGTCGCGCCCAGGTCGGCGAACAGCTTGTCGATCTGGGCATCGTCTGCCACGTCGCAGTCAAAGATCAGCTTGGAGTCGAATTCGGCGGCGAACTCGGTGATGCGGTCCTTGAAGCGCTCGCCCACATAGCTGAAGGCCAGCTCCGCGCCCTGTGCATGGCAGGCCTTGGCGATGCCGTAGGCGATGGAGCGGTTGGACAGAACGCCCGTGATCAGCAGTTTTTTACCGGCGAGAAAGCCCATTGTTGTTCTCCAGAGAAAGTGAGTGGAAGTGCGCACCAGCTGGCGGCGACGGCCGGGGCCCGCGTCAGCGTTTGCCAGCGGAAGGGCTGGCTGCGTGGTGCAGAATTGTCGCATGCGCCATTGGATGATTTCTTCGCTGCTGCTGGCCTCGGCGTGCGTGCCGGCCTGGGGCTCGCATGCCTATGCCCTGTGGGGCGAACCCCGCTATGCCGAGGGCTTCAGCCATTTCGACTATGTCAACGCCAAGGCTCCCAAGGGGGGCGAGCTGCGCCTGGTGAGCAATCTGCGCATCTCCACCTTTGACAAATACAACCCGTTCACCATCAAGGGGTCGTCGCCCGCCTATCTGGCGGAGCTGATGTTCGACACCTTGCTGTGGCCCTCGCTGGACGAGACCGCCACCGGCTACGGATTGCTGGCCGAAGACGTGCAGGCCGCGGCCGACGGCCTGTCCGCCACATTCCGGTTGCGGCCCCAGGCACGCTTTCACAACGGCAAGCCCGTGCTGGCCGCCGATGTCAAGTTCAGCTATGACACGCTGGTGGGCCCGCATGCACTGCCCGGCTACAGAACGCTGTTCTTCGATGTGGCGGGCGTCGATGTGCTGGACGAGCGCACCGTGCGCTTTCGCTTCAAGCAGCCGAACCGGGAATTGCCGCTGACCGTGGGGGCCATTCCGGTGTTCAGCCGCGACTGGGGCGTGGAAAACGGCAAGGCCAAGCCCTTCGACCAGGTGGTGACGGACACGCCCATCGGCAGCGGGCCCTACAAGATAGGTCCCGTGCGATTCGGCAAGGACATCACCTATGTGCGTGACCCGGACTACTGGGGCCGCGACCTGCCTGTGCGCGTGGGCACGGCCAATTTCGATCGCATCTCCGTCAAGATCTACCGCGACAACACGGCGAGGCTGGAGGCGTTGAAGGCCGGGGAGTTCGACCTCATGCGCTTTTACAGCGCCGGTGACTGGGCGCGGCGCCTGTACGGCAAGCGCTTCGACCGGGGCGAGCTGGTCAAGGGCGAGTTCAGCAACAAGCTGCCATCGGGATTCCAGAGCTACGTGCTCAACGTGCGCCGGCCTGTGCTGCAGGACGTCCGGGTGCGCCGCGCCCTGGGCCTGGCCATGGACTACGAGTGGATGAACCGGCAGATGTTCTACGGTTCCTACCAGCGCGTGCGCGGGCTGTTCGGCAACACGGCCTGCGAGACCCATGGCGAGCCCTCGCCCGAGGAGCTGGCGCTGATGGAGCCCTTGCGCAAGGACATTCCGCCGGAGGCCTTCGGCCCCATGGCCGAGCCGCCGCGCACCGATGGCGACAGCTCGTTGCGCGGAAATCTGCGCCAGGCGCGGCAACTGCTGGCCGATGCCGGCTGGACCATTCAGGATGGCGTGCTGCGCAATGCGCGGGGCCAGGCCATGGAGCTGGAGTACCTGGACAGCAGCGAGTCGGGCATTCGCCAGGTCTCGCCCTGGATACGCAATCTGGAAAAGCTGGGTATCCGGCTGCGCTTTCGCTCGGCGGACTTTGCGCTGTACCAGCAGCGCGTGGAGAAGTTCGACTACGACATCATCTCCATCGCCTACCAGGGCACGAACAATCCGGGCCAGGAGTTCGCCGACCTGTTCGGCAGCCAGGCGGCGGCAACCGAGGGTTCCGGCAATTTCCCCGGCGTGAAGAACCCGGCGGTCGACGCCATGATCCGCCGCATGACCGAGGCCAAGACAGAGGCGCAACTGTTGCCTGCCTGCCACGCACTCGAACGCATCATCACGCACGGCCACTACCTGATTCCGCAGTGGAGCGCGGGCACGCACCGCATGGTCTACGACTCCTGGCGCCTGGTGCGTCCGGCCGTGGTTCCGGCCTATGCCAAGGGCGAGAGCTGGGCCATGGACACCTGGTGGGCCCGCATGCCGGTGCTGACCGCGCCGCCTCCATGAGCCGGCGTTGCGGCTGTGTCGTTGCGATCCGTTGCATGATGAGGGCGTCCCCCGGCCGGGGCCCCTCCCCGCAATGGACATAATGCAAGACTTCTTATGTGGGCCTACATATTCAAACGCTTGCTGCTGATGGTGCCGACCCTGCTGGGCGTACTGCTGCTGACCTTCGTGGTCGTGCAGTTCGTGCCCGGTGGCCCGGTCGAGCAGTATCTGGCCGAGGCCAAGGCCAGCGTGGGCCGTGGCGGCGAGGGCGGTGGCCTGGCCTACCGTGGCAACCAGGGGGTGGACCCCCAGCGCATAGAGCAGATCAAGGCCCTCTACGGCTTTGACAAGCCGGCCCATGAGCGCTTCTTCCAGATGCTCGGGCAGTTCGCGCGCTTCGACCTGGGGCGCAGTTTCTTTCAGAACAAGGATGTCTGGCAGCTGATCAAGGAGAAGCTGCCGGTCTCGGCCAGCCTGGGACTGTGGACCTTTTTCATCAGCTACCTCGTTGCCGTGCCGCTGGGCATTGCCAAGGCCGTGCGGGCTGGCTCGCGGTTCGACTTCGCCACCACGCTGCTGATCCTGGTCGGCTATGCGATTCCGGGTTTCGTGCTGGGCGTGGCGCTGTTGGTGATCTTTGGCGGGCAGTTGCAGTGGTTTCCGCTGCGCGGGCTGACTTCCTCCAACTGGGACGAGTTGTCCTGGGGCGCGCGCATCGTGGACTATCTCTGGCATATCGCGCTGCCGGTGACGGCCATGGTGGCGGGCAGCTTCGCCATCACGGCCATGCTGACCAAGAATGCCTTCCTGGAAGAGATCCGCAAGCAGTACGTGCTGACTGCGCGCGCCAAGGGCCTGTCCGAGCGGCAGGTGCTCTACCGCCACGTGCTGCGCAATGCGCTGATCCCCATCGTCACCGGATTTCCGGCCGCTTTCATCGGGGCCTTCTTCACGGGCTCGCTGCTGATAGAGACGCTGTTCTCGCTGGACGGCCTGGGCCTGCTCAGCTATGACAGCGTGATTCGGCGCGACTATCCCGTGGTGCTGGGCACGCTGTATCTGTTCACGCTGATTGGCCTGGTGACCAAGCTGGTCAGTGACCTTTGTTATGTGTGGGTGGATCCGCGTGTACGGTTTGATTGAGCGCCCCCTGAACGGCTGCGCCGCTTCCCCCTCTTGCTTTGCGGGGGGAGCGTCCGGGCCATTGGCGGCTGGCGCAGGCCCTTGCCTGGTGTCCCTGACTTTGGGCGGTCGCGCCCCTGTGATGCAGCAACATGGAAACTGAGATGCACTCCCTTGCCGCACCAGGCGCAGGGCTGCCCGGGGCAGCGCCTGTATCGCTGGCTGTGGTGGCAGTGTCGCCAGCGCGGCGGGCCTGGATGCGGTTCAGGCGCAATCGGCTGGGGTATTGGAGCCTGGTCGCTTTTTGCGTGATGGTGGTGCTGAGCCTGGGCGCCGAGCTGATCAGCAACGACCGGCCCCTGGTGGTGCGCTATGAGGGCCAGACCTACTGGCCGCTGTGGAACGATTATTCCGAGAAGACTTTCGGCGGCGACTTCGAGACGGCCACCGACTACCTGGACCCCTTCATCCGCGACCGCCTGCGCCAGGGCGACAACTGGGCGCTGTATACGCTCAATCCCTATGGGCCACAGGCGCTGAACTACTTCGCGACCTCGCCCAATCCGGCGCCGCCCTCGCGCGACAACCTGCTGGGTACCGATGACCGGGGGCGCGACCTGCTGGCCCAGCTGATCTACGGGTTTCGCGTCAGCGTGCTGTTTGCGCTGGCGCTGACGGCGTCGGGCGTGGTGCTGGGCGTGGTGACGGGGGCCGTCCAGGGTTTTTTCGGCGGCAGGACCGATCTGGCATTCCAGCGCTTCATCGAGATCTGGGGCTCCATGCCCGAGCTGTATCTGCTGATCATCTTCAGCGCGGTGCTGGCGCCCAGCGTCTCGCTGCTGCTGGTGCTGCTGTCGCTGTTCGGCTGGATGGGCCTGTCGGACTACGTGCGTGCCGAGTTCCTGCGCAACCGCCAGCTGGACTATGTGAAGTCGGCGCGGGCGCTGGGCGTGGGCAATGGCGCGCTGATCTGGCGCCATCTGCTGCCCAACAGCATGACGCCCGTGGTGACCTTTTTGCCGTTTCGCATGAGTGCGGCCATCCTGGCCCTGACCTCGCTGGACTTCCTGGGGCTGGGCGTGCCGCCTGACACCCCCAGCCTGGGTGAGCTGCTGAACCAGGGCAAGAACAGCATCGATGCCTGGTGGATCTCGCTGTCCACCTTTGCCGTGCTGGTGGTGACGCTGCTGCTGCTGACCTTCATGGGCGATGCGCTGCGCGATGCGCTGGACCCGCGCAAGGCCGCTGCCAGCGATGCCGCCCCCGGTGTCGATGCAAAGGACGCCGCATGAACGCAGAGCAGCCGGCAATGGAGCTACCTTCGCCCCCGGGCCGTGGCCGGACATTGCTGTCCGTGCGCAACCTGCGCGTGCGCTTCGGCAGCAAGGATGTGGTGCACGGCGTGAGCTTCGACCTGGCGGCAGGCGAGAAGCTGGCGCTGGTGGGCGAGTCCGGCTCGGGCAAGACCATCACCGCGCTGTCGCTGCTGCGGCTGGCTGGAGACGCTCAGCTGGGCGGCCAGGCCCTGTTCGACGGCCGCGACCTGCTGCGCCTGCCCGAGCGCGAGATGCGCGCCGTGCGCGGCGGCGACGTGGCCATGATTTTCCAGGAGCCCATGACGGCGCTCAACCCGCTGATGACCGTGGGCGAGCAGGTGGGCGAGGTGCTTCGCCTCAAGCAGGGGCTGACGCGAGCGCAATCCCTGGTCCAGGCCACCGAATTGCTGGCGACCACCGGCATTGCCGAGCCTGTGCGCCGCGCCCGCGCCTTTCCCCACCAGCTCAGTGGCGGGCAGCGCCAGCGCGCCATGATCGCCATGGCGCTGGCCAGCAGCCCGCGCCTGCTCCTGGCCGATGAGCCGACGACGGCACTCGATGTCACGCTGCGCGGCCAGATCCTGCAGTTGCTCGATGACCTGCAGCGCCAGACCGGCATGGCCGTGCTGATGATCACGCACGACCTGCACCTGGTGCGGCGCTTTGCCGACCGCGTGGCGGTGATGGAGCGCGGGCAACTGGTGGAGCAGGGCGGGGTGTCGGCGGTCATGGCGGCTCCGCGCCATGCCTATACGCGCAAGCTGCTGGCCAGCGTGCCGCGCCGCGACCTGATCGAGGTGGAGGCAGGCGCCGAGGCCACGGCTGGCGAGCCGCTGGTGCAGGCACAGGGCCTCAAGGTCAGCTATCCGGTGCCGCTGGCAGGCATGCGCGGATGGTTCGGCCAGGGGCGCTTCGTCGCCGTGCAGTCCGCAGACCTGGCGCTGTTGCCCGGGCGCACCTTGGGTGTGGTCGGTGAATCGGGATCGGGCAAATCCACGCTGGCCCAGGCCGTGCTGGGGCTGCTGCCCCATGAAGGCCGGCTGCGCATTGCAGGCCATGCCTGGCAGCAGCCAGCCACGCGCAACTCGCCCGCCAACCGTGCGCTGCGGCGCAAGGTGCAGGTGGTGTTCCAGGACCCGTATTCATCGCTGTCGCCCCGGCTGACGCTGGAGCAGATCGTTGGCGAGGGCCTGCGCGTGCATGCGCCGTCACTGACGGCGCCGCAGCAACGCGACCGCATCATGGAGATGCTGTCGGCCGTGGGCCTGACGCAGGAACAGTTTCCCGGCCTGCTTGACCGCTATCCCCACGAATTCTCGGGAGGCCAGCGCCAGCGCATCGCCATTGCACGCGCCCTGGTGCTGGAGCCCGAGGTGCTGGTGCTCGACGAGCCCACCAGCGCGCTGGATGTGACCATTCAGCAGCAGGTGCTGGGCCTGCTGCAGCGGCTGCAGCGCGAGCGGGGTCTGGCCTATCTGCTGATCACGCATGACGTGGACGTGATCCGCGCCATGGCCCATGACGTGGTGGTCATGAAGGACGGCGCCATCGTCGAATCCGGCCCCGTCGCCCAGGTGCTGGGCGCGCCGCGCCAGGCGTACACGCAGCGGCTGGTGGAGGCCGCCGGCTTCTCGGGCGACGGCATGCCCGAGGGGTTCTGAGGCAGTTGCCGGACCGCGCTACCAGCTGCCCGTGGGATTGACCCCGTCCTGCAGGATCCACTGGACCTTGTCCACGGGCACGCCCAGCAGCCGGGCCTGCGCCAGCAGGCGTGCCGCCACGCCGTCGGCCAGTTCGGGCGTGCGCGAAAGAATCCAGAAATAGCGCAGGTCCGAACCCACCACCATGGCCCAGCGGTACTCGGCATCAAGAGCCACCACGTTGTAGCCGCCGTAGAACGGGCCGAAGAACGAGACCTTGAGCGCCGCAACGTCCGGGCCGTGCACCGTGCGGGCCTTGCCCTCGGAGGATTTCCAGCGCCGGTGGCGGGCGTCGTAGCCCCGGTTCAGCACGTGCACCGTGCCGTCGGGAAGCTGTGTGTACTCGGCCTGGGTGCGCTCCAGGCCTTTTTCGAAACTGTGGTCGATGCGGGCCACTTCATACCAGCGGCCCATGTACCGCTGGATGTCCCAGCCGCGCACCGGCTCCACGGTAGGGGGGATGGGCGGGTTGCGCAGGCCCTTCCACAGCAACGCTGCTGCTGCGGCGCCTACGGCAAGCCCTGCCAGGCCGGCCGTGGGCAGCACCCAGGCGGGGCGGGAAGTGGATGGCGTGGTTGACTCTGTATTGGGGTAGCGGGGTGACATGTTGCGGAACTCCGTGTTCAGGCAGACGTGCATGCCAGGGTCTTGCGCGCTTGGCAGCGTGCTCCTACTTTAGGACAGAAAACCGGGCCGCAGTGTAGGCCGGCGCTGCCTGCGCCGGTGCTGTGCGGGCCGCGCAACGCTGGAACTTTCCCTATGCCAGAGCAGGCCATGTGTTTTTTTGTGCGCGGTCATGCAGGTCTATGGCCTAATTGCGCGTTCTCATTTTTTTGAAGAAGGAAATGCCATGGGCAACAAGATCGTTACCGAAGCCGACCGCAAGTTCACTCCCCAGCCCCCCCTGCCCAACGGCGTCACCCTGCCGACGCCCGGCCGTGGCCAGCGCGTGAGCCGCGCCCGTGGCGCCCACACCCATACCAAGAAGAACCCCGGCAAGCGTCACCGCTGAGCACGGCGGGCCGCATGCATGCCTGCTGCGGCCACGTTCTGAAAGCAAAAGCCCTCTTTCGAGGGCTTTTGCTTTTGAGGCGGCGTTCTCAATGCTGCAGTGCCTGGAGCTTGCGGCGCAGCATCTGCACTTCCTCGATCAGGTCCGCCGTCAGCGCGGCCAGTTGAGGGTCGGCATCGAAGCTGTGCTCCAGATGGGCTATGCGGCGCGCGCGCACCAGGGTCTGGCTGCTGAAGCGCCACTGTGCCGGCGGCGCGGCCGCTTCGCCGGACGGCTCGTTTTCGCAGTACAGCACGCCGGTCTGCACACGCTCCACCACCCAGTCGGTGTTGCGCTGGCAGTGGCGGGCCAAATCCTGCAGGTCCAGAGCGCCTTCGTCCAGCAGTTCTGCGGGCTCGTAGAAGGGATACAGCGGCGTGCTCATCGCGTGGCTCCTTGGCCCGCTGCGTGCTGGCGGGCATCGAACGAAGGAAAGGCCTGGGCCAGTGCCGCATAGGCCTGGCGCTGGGCGTCGGTCTTGGGCTCGGGCAGGGCGATGCCCAGTACCAGGTACAGGTCGCCCGGCGTGGCGGCTGGCAAGCCCTTGCCCTTGATGCGCAGCTTGCGGCCAGCGCGGCTGCCCGCGGGCACGCTGACCTCGAATTCACCGGCAATGGTGGCCACGCGGACCGGGCCGCCCAGTGCGGCTTCCCAGGGAGCCAGGGACACGGGCTGGTAGACATCCTTGCCCTCGGCCCACCAGCGCGGGTCGTGGCGCAGGTGCACTTCCAGCAGCAGATCGCCTGCCGGGCCGTTGCCCAGGCCCGGGCCGCCCTGGCCGGCCAGGCGGATCATCTGGCCTTCGCGCACGCCCTTGGGAATGCTGACCTGCAATTCCTTGTCGCGCGCCACCGGGTGTCCGTCCTCATCCAGCACCGTGGTGCGCAGGTGCAGGCTGCGCTGCGCGCCCTGGTAGCTGTCCAGCAGGTCCAGCTCGATGCTGGCGTGCTGGTCCTGCCCGCGCATGTCGGGTGGGGCGCGATGCTGGCCGCCCCCGCCCGCATGGCGGGCACGCGCGCCCTGGCCGAACATCTGTGAGAAGAACTCGCTGAAGTCCGCGTCGCCCTGCGGCATGGCGCCGTCGCTGCTGCGAAAGTGAAAGTCCTGCCCTTCCCAGCCGGGCGGTGGCTGGAAGCCGCCGGCGCCCGGCCCACTGCGGCGCGGCGCATCGGCCAGGGCGTCATAGGCTGCGCGCTTTTCGGGGTCCGACAGCACGGCATTGGCTTCGTTGACTTCGGCCATGCGCTCGGAGGCGTCCGCCTCCTTGCTGACATCGGGGTGGTACTTGCGCGCCAGCTTGCGGTAGGCCTTCTTGATGTCATCGGCACTGGCCTGCCTGTCCACGGCCAGGATGCGGTAGTAGTCCTTGTAATCCATGAATTTCCGTCCTCCGGCCCTTGCGGGCGATGTTCTGGACAAACCCGAAAGCAGCATAGCCCGGTCATGGCAGGGTCTCAACCGATGGGCCTTTTCCTGCTTGACTGGCATCTTGTGACGGGTTCATTACATTCGCGCGTCGGCAGGACGGAACAGGAGGCGTCGGACATGGCACATGGCAGTCGGTGGCGGGCTGGGCGGGGGCGTCCAGGCTCCAGGGGATGGAGGGCCCTGCTGGGCGCATGGCTGGTGGCCGGCGCGTGTGGAACCTGCGGGGTGATGGCGCAGACCGCGCAGACCATGCAGCCAGCACCGGGCGTGCCCATGGCAGACCTGCCGCCCGCCGTGGTCAGCGCTCCGCTGCCCGATGTGGGCTCCATGGCCTCCAGGGTGCTGGCCTGCACGGCCTGCCATGGTCCCGAGGGCCGGGCCACGCCCAGCGGCTACTTTCCGCGCATTGCGGGCAAGCCCGCAGGCTATCTGTACCGCCAGCTCAAGAACTTCCAGCAAGGGCGCCGCAGCTATCCGGCCATGAACCGGCTGATCGAATTCATGTCGGACGACTATCTGCGCCAGATCGCCACGCATTTCGCAGGCCTGGAGCTTCCCTATGCCCCGCCCGTGCCGGTACAACTGCCGCCCGCTGAACTCGCCCGTGGCGAGCAGCTGGTCTTGCGGGGCGACGCGCAGCGCGGCCTGCCCGCCTGCGCTGCATGCCATGGTGAGCGGCTCATGGGTGCGGGTGACGATATTCCGGGCCTGCTGGGCCTGTCGCGCGACTATCTGAACAGCCAGATCGGTGCCTGGCGTTCCGGCCAGCGCAAGGCGGCAGCGCCCGATTGCATGGACCGGGTTGCCAAGGCGCTGACGGCGCAGGAGGTCGTGGCCGTCACGGCCTGGCTGTCATCACGCCCCGCACTGGCAGGGCCGGGCGGACATGAAGCCCTGGCCCTGCCCATGCCGCTGCGCTGCGGCGCCGTGGCCGCCATTGCTGGCCAGGAGGGCAAGCCATGAACACCCTGGCAGAAAACGCGGCAAGCGGGAACACACGCGGGCGACGGCGGCTGGCCAGGGTGGCAGGGCTGGCGTTGCTGATCATCGCCCTGCTGGGCGCGCTCCTGGTCTGGCTCAACCTGCGGGGCGAGCAGGGCGTGCACGCCTACGGCCATGGCGGCTGGTCAGGCGCGCGCGAAACGCCGGCCGCCTTGATAGAGCGCGGTGCCTACCTGGCCCGCGTGGGCAACTGCGCAGGCTGCCATACGGCGGCTGGCGGCGCCGAGTATGCGGGCGGGCGGGGCCTGCCCACCTCGTTCGGCACGCTGTACACCAGCAATCTCACGCCTGACAAGGAAAGTGGCCTGGGGCTGTGGACGGCCCAGGACTTCTGGCGTGCAATGCATAACGGGCGGTCACGGGAGGGGCGTCTGCTGTATCCGGCCTTTCCATATGACAGCTACACCCATGTGACGCGCGCCGACTCGGACGCATTGTTTGCCTATCTGCAAAGCCTGCCCGCCGTGCGCGCGCAGGCGCCCCGGCATGCGCTGGACTTTCCCTATGGCTGGCAGGGCTCGCTGGCTGTCTGGCGCGCGCTGTTCTTCACCCCGCAGGATTGGCAGGACCGGCCGCAGAAGGCGGCTGCCTGGAATCGCGGTGCCTATCTTGCCCAGGGCCTGGGGCACTGCGCGGCGTGCCATGCACCGCGCAACGGCATGGGTGCCTCGTCCCAGGCCATGTCCGGTGGTTTTGTGGCAGGGCAGGCCTGGTATGCGCCGTCGCTGCTTGATCCGGGCGAAGCCGGCGTGCGCGCGGGCCAGGAGTCCGCCTGGGTGCAGTTGCTGCAGACGGGTTCGGGTCCTTCGGGATCGGCGCTGGGCCCCATGGCCGAAGTCGTGGCGCGCAGCACACAGCACTGGCAGCCGCAGGATCTGCAGGCCCTCGCTTCCTACCTGCAGGAGCAGGGCGCGGCAGCAGGCCCGCCCTGTCTCTTATACACATCTGACGCTGCCGACGAAATGCGAACAGTGTAGATCTCGGGGGGCGGCGGGGGATGAGGGGGGGGGGGGGGGGGGGGGGGGGGGGGGGGGGGGGGGGGGGGGGGGGGGGGGGGGGGGGGGGGGGGGGGGGGGGGGGGGGGGGGGGGGGGGGGGGGGGGGGGGGGGGGGGGGGGGGGGGGGGG
>NZ_JAELTK010000099.1:0-18912 GCF_016428765.1 Delftia sp. ASV31 | reverse complement strand
CCCCCCCCCCCCCCCCCCCCCCCCCCCCCCCCCCCCCCCCCCCCCCCCCCCCCTTTTTAGATGTGTATAAGAGACAGGAGCTGGCCCCTGCCGCACCGGCCACCGCGCCCAAGGTGGCGGCTCCCGCCTGGCCCCAGGCGCGCATGAGCTTTGGCGATGAACAGGGCGGCCACAAGGTCAGCAACATGGCGGGCCTGTGGGCACCCATGCGTGAACCCGCGCCGGCCCCCGTGGCGCTTCCTGCCCAGACGGCCATGCAGACTGCCGGTGCTGCCGAAGTCGGGGTGGACACGCCCGGCGTGCAATGGCCTGCCGGCGATGTACCCGCCAGCTATGCACCCGCTGCACAGCCCCAGCCAGCCACCGTCTCCGTCTCCGAGCCTTCACCTGCGAACTTCACGCCCCCCGCAGCGGACACCCCTGCCGCTGCCGGGGAAACCATCTGGCCCCTGGGCCGCGCCGTCGCCCAGATCCACGGCGTGTACATCCTGGCCGAGAACGCCCAGGGCATGGTCGTGGTGGACATGCATGCGGCGCACGAGCGCATCGTCTACGAGCAGCTCAAGAATGCCGTGAACGCGGCAGAGCAGATCCCCAGCCAGCCGCTGCTGATTCCCGCCACCTTCGCCGCCACGCCCGAGGAAGTGGCCACGGCCGAGGCCCATGGCGACACGCTGCAGGCCCTGGGCATGGAGGTTTCCCCCTTCTCGCCCAAGACGCTGGCCGTGCGTGCCGTGCCCGCCACCCTGGCCCAGGGCGATGCCGTGGAGCTGGCGCGCAGCGTGCTGGCCGAGCTGGCCCAGCACGACGCCAGCACCGTGGTGCAGCGCGCGCGCAATGAGATCCTGGCCACCATGGCCTGCCACGGCGCCGTGCGCGCCAACCGCCGCCTGACGCTGGACGAGATGAACGCCCTGCTGCGCCAGATGGAAGTCACCGAGCGCTCCGACCAATGCAACCACGGCCGCCCCACCTGGAGGCAGATGAGCATGAAGGAACTGGACGCGCTGTTCCTGCGCGGTCGCTGAACCTGCGCGGCTGCCGTCAGCGCCGTCAGCACCGTCTACACCGTCAGTCGCGCATGTTCGCGAAGGCCGCCAGCTGCTCGTACTTGCGGTCTTCCTCGGCGATCAGGCGCGCCAGGTCCTCGCGGCCCGAGGCGGGCACCATGCCTGCATCTTCCAGGCGCTTGCGCACGGCGGGCTCGGCCAGCGCCTCCTGAAGGGCCGCCGTGATGCGCTGCGCGGTGGCGGCGGGCAGCCCGCGCGGCGCCATCAGCGCAAACCAGCCCACCAATTCATAACCGCGCAGCGGCGCCAGTTCGGCCATGGCCGGAACCTGGGGCAAGGCGGACAGGCGCTGCGCGCTGGTGACCGCCAGCGGCACGATGCGCCCGCTCTGCAAAAACGGTTGCGCCGCCGTGGGCGAGAGCATGGCCAGGTCCAGGCTGCCTCCCGCCAGGTCGCTGGTCAACGGCGCCACGCCGCGGTAGGGCACATGGGTGATGGAAACACCGGCGCGCTGCTTGAACAGCTCTCCCGCGAAATGCAGGGTCGATCCCACGCCCGAGCTGCCGTAGCTGAGCTTGCCGGGCTGGCGGCGCGCCAGCTCCAGCAAGTCGGCCAGGGTCTTCATGCCCAGGCCCGGGCGTGCGGCCAGGATCAGCGGGCTGGTGGCCACCAGGCCCAGCGGCGTGAAATCGCGGCGGCCGTCGTAGCGCTGCGCGGGGTTGACGATGCGCGTGGCCACCAGTTCGTTGCTGGCCCCCACCAGCAGCGTGTAGCCATCGGCCGGTGCGGAGGCCACGCGCTGGGCCGCAATGGCACCGGCCGCCCCGCCCACGTTGTCCACCACCACCGTGCCGCGCAGACGCGCGGCCAGCGCATCGCCCACCACGCGGGCGGCCAGGTCCACCGAACCACCGGCCGGGTATCCGACGACCAGCTTCAAGGGCTTGGCAGGAAAGCTGCCCTGGGCAGCGGCCGGCAAGGCCAGCCCCAGCGCGGCGGCGCCCAGAAGGCTGCGGCGGCTCAGGACCTGGCGAGCCTCGGAGGAGAGAGGAGATGCAGTGCGCATGGTGGCAATCGCAGGTGAAGTCGTGAAAGGAATCCGGTGCGGGCGCGGCGCCTCAGGCGGCGGACAGAAAGCGCCGGGCCAGCTTCACCCAGTAGGTGGCGGCCAGCGGCAGGATGCGGTCGTTGAAGTCGTAGCCGGGGTTGTGGACCATGCAGCCGCCCGTGCCATGCGTGTCACCCACGCCGTTGCCCACGATCAGATAGCTGCCCGGGCATTGTTCGAGCATGAAGGAGAAGTCCTCGCTGCCCGTCAGCGGCTGCAGGTCGGGGATCAGCGCCTGCTCGCCCAGCCAGTCGCGCGCCACCTCGCGGGCGAAGACCGTGCTGGCCGCGTCGTTGACCAGGGCCGGATAGCGCCAGCGGTAGTCCACCACGGCCTCGGCCCCCAGCGTGGCGGCCTGGGCATGGGCCAGGGCGGTGATGCGTTCGCGCAGCAGGGCACGCAGCTCGGGCCGGTAGGCGCGCACGGACAGGCGCAGCTCCACCTCGCCAGGGATCACGTTGGGCGCATCGCCGCCATGGATGGCGCCCACGCTGACCACGGCCATGTCGCGCGGATCGACATTGCGCGAGACCACGGTCTGCAGCGCCAGCACCAGGTGGGCCGCCGCCACCACCGGGTCGGCCGACAGGTGGGGCGCCGAGCCATGGCCGCCCTTGCCGCGCACGGTGATGATCACCGTGTCCGACGAAGCCATGAACGAGCCCTCGCGAAAACCGAACTGCCCCTCGGCAAAGCCCGGCATGTTGTGCAGAGCAAAGATGGCATCGCAGGGGAAAAGATCGAACAGGCCATCCTCCACCATCTTGCGGCCCCCGCCCAGGCCCTCCTCGGCCGGCTGGAAGATCAGGTGCAGCGTGCCGTCGAAGCCGCGCGCCTGGGCCAGCTCGCGCGCGGCGGCCAGCAGGATGGCGGTATGGCCGTCATGCCCGCAGGCATGCATGCGGCCCGCGTGGCGGCTGGCATAGGGCAGGCCGGTCTGCTCGTGGATGGGCAGCGCGTCCATGTCGGCGCGCAGGCCCAGGCGCCGCGTGCCTGCTCCGACCCGCAGCGTGCCGACCACGCCCGTGCCTCCCAGGCCCCGGTGCACTTCGTAGCCCCAGGAGGCCAGGCGCTCGGCCACCAGGTCGCTGGTGGCGAACTCCTCGAAGGCCAGCTCGGGATGGGCATGCAGGTGATGGCGCAGGGCCACCATCTCGGCCTGCGTGGCGCGTATGCCGGCAAGCACCGGATCGGCGGCTTCGGCCGTGGTGGAAACGGGCGGTTCAATGTTCATGCCCGCAGTCTAGGAAGCGTGGGCAGCGGGAGGAAGACCGCCAGCGCCTGCCCTGCCAGGCATTGCCTGTCATCCCCTGAACACCTGCATGCGCCAATCACGGGCATGGCACACATGGCACGAAACCTGCAAGATCGGCCCATGCATTCCCAGCCCCACCCCGATGCCGGTCCCGCCATGAAGCTGCACCAGATGCGCTACCTCGTCGCCGTGGCCGGCTGCGGCAGCGTGCGCGCCGCGTCACGGGCGCTGGGCATCACGCAGTCGGCCATCACCCAGGCCCTGCGCGAACTGGAGGAAGGCCACCGTCTTGCGCTGTTCGAGCGCCAGAGCAGCGGCATCGTCCTCACGCCGGCCGGGCGCACGCTGCTGCGCCACGCCCAGCTGATCACCGGGCAGATGGCCCAGGCCGAGGATGAAATGGCCCGCCTGCGCGACACCTGCGCCGTGGCGCGCCTGTCCGTGGGCGTGACGCCCTGGGTGGGCCAGAGCCTGCTGCCCCATGTGCTGCGCGCCTTCCGCGCCGAACTGCCCCAGGTGCGGCTGGAGCTGTTCGAGGGCCTGTCGGCCGTGGCCCATCCGCGCCTGCGCGAAGGCACGCTGGACCTGCTGATCGGCCGCGTGCCTTCGGGCCCCTCGGGCGGCGACCTGCACGGCACGCCGCTGTTCCGCTACGACGCCACCGTCGTGGCCCGCACCGGCCATCCGCTGGCAGGCGCGCGCTCGCTGGCCGAGCTGATGGACTGCGACTGGCTGCTCAACTACACGCCGCCTGAAGAAGACGACCTGGTGCGGCGTCTGTTCCTGCGCCACGGCCTGCCCGTGCCCGTGGGCCACATCCACCTGGTGCATTCGGCATCGCTGCTGCTGCACCTGATCGCGCACAGCGACATGCTCTCGTTCTGCCCCTGGCCGCTGATCGAATCGGGCGTGCCCCAGGGCACCCTGGTGCCACTGTCCCTGCGCGAGCAGTTCGAGCCCCACACGGTGGGCGTGGTCCAGCGCGGCCACGGCCCCCTGCCCTGGGTGGCCGAGCGCTTCGTGCACCACCTCATGGAGCAGGTCCACGCCTGCCGCCACAGCCCGGACCCGGTGCTGCAGCGTGTGTTCCGCTCCATTGATGTGCTGGCCTGAGGGTGCCTCAGCGCAACGCGGCCTGGGCCACCGGCACGTTCGCCGACTCGCCGGCCGGCACGTCAGCCGGAACATCCCAGCCCCCGCCCAGCGCCCGGATCAGGCCCACGGCTGCCTGGTACTGCGCGGACTTCACCTGCAGCGCCTGGCGGCGGTTGCGCAGTTCGCTGCGGCGCGCATCCAGCAGGTCCAGCTGGCTGACGTAGCCATTGCGGTAGCGCGTGTCCGAAAGGCTGGTGGCGCGCTGGGCGGCCACCACGGCCTGGCCCTGCACGGTGGACTGCTCCTGCAGGATGCGGATGGACGACAGCTGGTCCTCCACCTCCTGGAAGGCCACCAGCGCCTGCTGGCGGTAGGCGGCCAGCGCGGCGTCGAGCTGCGCGCCTGCGGCCTGCACGCCGGCCTCGCGCCGGCCGCCGTCGAACAGCGGCAGCGACAGCAAGGCGCCCACGCCCCAGGAGCGCATGGACCACTTGAACAGATCACCGACCTCGGGCGAGGCATGGCCGGCCGCGCCGGTCAGCGAGATGCTGGGGAACCATGCCGTCTTCGCCACGCCCACGCGCGACTGCGCGGCGAACACGGCGCGCTGCGCAGCCGAGATGTCGGGCCGGCGCATGAGCACCGTGGCCGGCACGCCGGCTGGAATAGAAGGCAGCGCCGTGGTCCAGGCGCCTTCGCCCAGGCCGAAGCGCGAGGCCGAGTCGCCCACAAGCACGGCCAGCGCATGCTCGACCTGGGCGCGCTGGCGGTCCAGCGCCAGCGCATCCGATTCGGTGGCCGACAGCTCGGCCTGGATGCGCGCCACGTCCAGCTCGGCAATGTCGCCGGCCTGCAGCCTTCGCTCCGACAGGCGCAGCGTGTCGCGGTAGGCCTCCACGGTCTCGCGCATCAGGGCGCGCTCGGCGTCCAGCGCGCGCAGCTGCAGATAGGTCTGCGCGACCTCGGCCTGCACGGCCAGCCGCGTGCTTTGCAGCAGGGCCTCGCGGCCCTCGGCGTCCAGCCGCGATGCGTCGGCCGCCTGGGAAATGCGGCCGAACAGATCGACCTCATAGGACAGGTTCAGCCCCGCATTGACCAGGGTGGCAGGCCGCGTGCCCGAGGCCTTGTCCAGCCCCGCGCCGCGCGTGGCCCCTGCGCCCAGGCCCAGTTGGGGCAGGCGCTCGGCATTGGCGCTGCGCGCCAGGGCACGGGCCTCGGCCAGGCGTGCGGCCGCGGCCTGGATGCCCTGGTTGTCCAGCGTGGCCTTGTCCACCAGCGCGTCCAGCGCCGGGTCGGCAAAGGCCAGCCACCATTGGCCGCGTGCCTGGGCTTCGGCGGGCAGGGCCTGGGTCCAGCCCGCCTGCGGCGCGGCGCCCTGCTCCTTGAAGGCGGGGGCGGCCGGCAGCTCGGGCAGGCTCTGGGACACGCTGGCGCAGCCGGCCAGGGCCAGCGCCGCCACCAGGGGCAGCAGACGCCTGGACAGTTTCGAAAGCGATGGGATCTTCATGATCGGTTCCTGTTCTTGTGGTGTGGGCTCATTCATGCTCGCCACGCGCAGCAGAGGGCATGGGCAGCGCGCCGCCACCCGAGGCATGGCCGTGGGCGGGTGCGTTTGCAGGGGCCTCTTGCTCCATCTCGGGCCCATGCTGCTTGAGCGGCCGGTTGCCTGCCAGGCGGCGCATCAGCACGTAGAACACGGGCGTCAGGAACAGGCCGAAGGCCGTCACCCCGATCATTCCCGAGAACACGGCCACGCCCATGGCACGGCGCATTTCCGAGCCCGCGCCCGTGGACAGCACCAGGGGCAGCACGCCCATGACGAAGGCCAGCGAAGTCATCAGGATGGGGCGCAGGCGCAGCCGGCTGGCCTCGATGGCGGCCTGTATGGGCGTGCGGCCCTCGAACTCCAGCTCCCGTGCGAACTCCACGATCAGGATGGCGTTCTTCGCACTCAACCCCACCAGCACGATGAGCCCGATCTGCGTGAAGACATTGCTGTCGCCGCCCGACAGCCAGACGCCGGTCATGGCCGCCAGCAGGCCCATGGGAACGATCAGGATGATGGCAATCGGCAGGGTCAGGCTCTCGTACTGCGCGGCCAGCACCAGGAAGACCAGCAGCAGGGCCAGCGGGAACACGATCACCGCCGAATTGCCGGCCAGGATTTCCTGGTAGGTCAGGTCGGTCCATTCGAAGTCGATGCCCTTGGGCAGGGTCTCGGCCGCGATGCGTTTGATGGCGTCCTGCGCCTGGCCCGAAGAGAAGCCCGGTGCGGCACCGCCGTTGATGTCGGCCGTGAGGTAGCCGTTGTAGCGCATGGCGCGCTCGGGGCCGAAGCTGGAGTCCACCTTCATCAGCGCCGACAGCGGAATCATCTCGCCCGAGCTGGAGCGCACTTTGAGCATGCCCACGTCCTCGGCACGCGCGCGGTAGGGCGCGTCGGCCTGCACGCGGACGCTGTAGGTGCGGCCGAACTTGTTGAAGTCGTTCGCATACAGGCTGCCCAGGTAGATCTGCATGGTGTCGAAGATGTCCGTCACCGGCACGCCGAGCTGGCGCGCCTTGGTGCGGTCGATGTCGGCATACAGCTGGGGCACGTTGACCTGCCAGCTGGTGAACATGCCGGTCAGCTCGGGCGTCTGGTAGGCCTTGGCCATGAAGGCCTTCACGGCCGCATCCATCTGGTCATAGCCCAGGGAGGCGCGGTCTTCCAGCTGCAGCTTGAAGCCGCCCGTCGTGCCCAGGCCCGCCACGGGTGGCGGCGGGAACATGACGATGAAGGCGTCCTGGATGCCCGCGAAGGCCTGGTTGAGCTGGCCGGCCACGGCGCCGCCGCTCTGGTCGGCGCGCTTGCGCTCGTCAAAGGGCTTGAGCGTGGCGAAGACGATGCCCGAGTTGGAGCTGTTGGTGAAGCCGTTGATGGACAGGCCCGGGAAGGCGATGGTGTCCTCCACGTTGGGGTTGTCCTTCATGATCTCGCCCATGCGGCGGATCACCTCGTCCGTGCGGTCCAGCGTGGCGCCGTCGGGCAACTGGGCAAAGCCGATCAGGTACTGCTTGTCCTGCGCGGGCACGAAGCCCGAAGGCACGGCCTTGAACAGGCCGAAGGTCACGGCGATCAGCGCCAGGTAGATGGCCAGCATCAGGGCCTTGCGGGAGATCACGCGGCCCACGCCGCCGCTGTAGGCCTCGGAGCCCCGGTGGAACATGCGGTTGAAGCCGCGGAACAGCCAGCCGAAGGCCCGGTCCATGCCGCGCGTCAGCGCGTCCTTGGGCGCATCGTGGCCGCGCAGCAGCAGGGCCGCCAGCGCGGGCGACAGCGTCAGCGAGTTGATGGCCGAGATCACCGTGGAGATGGCGATGGTCACCGCGAACTGCTTGTAGAACTGGCCCGTGAGGCCGCTGATGAAGGCCAGCGGAACGAACACGGCGACCAGCACCAGGGCGATGGCGATGATGGGGCCCGAGACCTCGCGCATGGCGCGGTAGGTGGCGTTGCGCGGCGTCAGCCCCGCCTCGATGTTGCGCTCCACGTTCTCGACCACGACGATGGCGTCATCCACCACGATGCCGATGGCCAGCACCAGGCCGAACAGGCTCAGCGCGTTGATGGAAAAGCCCAGCAGATGCAGCACGGCGAAGGTGCCGATCACCGACACCGGCACGGCCAGCAGCGGGATGATGGAGGCGCGCCAGGTCTGCAGGAACAGGATCACCACCAGCACCACGAGCACGATGGCCTCCAGCAGCGTGTGCACCACCGATTCGATGGAGGCGCGCACGAACTGCGTGGGATCGTAGGCGATGCGGTACTCCAGGCCCTCGGGCATGTTCTTGTTCAGGGCCTCCATGGTCTTGCGCACGTTGGCCGAGATTTCCAGCGCATTGGAGCCCGGCGCCTGGAACACGCCCATGCCCACCGCCGGGTCGTTGTTCAGCAGCGAGCGCAGCGAATAGTCGGCCGCGCCCATCTCCAGGCGGCCGATGTCGCGCAGGCGGGTCACGGCGCCGTCGGAGCCGCTCTTGACGATGATGTCGCCGAAGTCCTCCTCGCTTTGCAGGCGGCCCTGGGCGTTGATGGACAGTTGCATATCCACGCCCGGCAGTCCCGGCGAGGCGCCGACCACGCCGGCCGCAGCCTGCACGTTCTGGCCGCGGATGGCAGCCACCACATCGCTGGCCGACAGGCCGCGCTGCGCCACCTTCTGCGGGTCCAGCCACACGCGCATGGCGTAGTCGCCGCCGCCGAAGATCTGGATCTGGCCCACGCCCTCGATGCGCGCCAGCGGGTCCTTCACGTTCAGCACTGCGTAGTTGCGCAGGTAGTTGATGTCATAGCGCTGGTTGGGCGAGACCAGGTGCACCACCATGGTCAGGTCGGGTGCGCTCTTGACCGTGGTGATGCCCAGGCGGCGCACCTCTTCCGGCAGGCGCGGCTCGGCCTGCGAGACGCGGTTTTGCACCATCTGCTGCGCCTTGTCGGGGTCGGTGCCCAGGCGGAAGGTGACGGTCAGCGTCATCACGCCGTCGCTGGTGGCCTGGCTGCCCATGTAGAGCATGCCTTCGACGCCGTTGATCTGCTCTTCCAGCGGCGTGGCCACGGTCTCGGCGATCACCTTGGGATTGGCGCCCGGATACTGGGCGCGCACCACCACGGACGGCGGCGCGACCTCGGGGTATTCCGAGATCGGCAGTCCGCCCATGGCGATCAGGCCGGCGATCAGCATCAGCAGCGAAAGCACGCCTGCGAAGATCGGCCGGTCAATGAAGAATTTGGATAGGTTCATGGTGTTTGGCTCCGCCACGGCAAAGCGCGGCCCATGCCGCCTGCGGTCAGGCGGCATTTCAGAGGCAGGAAAGGTGTGCGGCTAGATCAGGACTTGGTTGCGTCAGCCACTTGTTCGGCTGCCTGCCGGGTGCCCGGCTGGCGGGCATCGGCCCGCGCATCCATGGACACCTCCTTGGGCGCGACCAGGGCGCCGGGGCGGATGTGCTGCAGTCCGTTGACGACCACGCGCTCGCCGGGCTGCAGGCCCTGGGTCACGTTGCGCAGGCCGTTGACCGAGGCGCCCAGGGCCACCTCGCGGTAGACGGCCTTATTGTCGCCGCCCACCACCATCACGTACTTCTTGCTCTGGTCCGTGCCGATGGCGCGCTCGCTGACCAGCAGCATGCTGCTGTCGCGCGCCTGGCCCATGCGGATGCGGGCAAACTGGCCGGGCATGAGGGCGCCATCCTTGTTGTCGAAGGCGGCGCGCACGCGCACCGTGCCGCTTCGGGCATCGACCTGGTTGTCGATCAGCTGCAGCCGGCCCTCGAAGGGCGTGCTGCCGGCCGTGGCCGTGCCCATCTGCACGGGAATGCTGTCGATCCTGGCGCGGTTGCCCGCGCCGCCGCCGAGCTCCTTGAGCGCGCGCGTGATGACCTGCTCATCGGCATCGAAGCTCGCATAGATGGGGCTGACCGAGACCAGCGTGGTCAGCACCGGCGCGCCCGGGCCTGCGGCCACCAGGTTGCCCACGGTGATCTCGCGCTTGCCGATGCGGCCCGACACGGGGGCGCGCACCTGGGTGTAGCCCAGGTTCAGCCGCGCCGATTGCAGGGATGCCTGGGCCGCGCGCAGATTGGCCTCGGCCTCGCTGCCCGCGTTGATGCGCTCGTCCAGCTCGCGCTGGGCAATCGCCCGCTCGTCCCACAGGCGGCGTGCGCGCTCCTGCTCGCTGCGCGCATAGGACTGGCGTGCCTGGGCCGAGGCTACCTGCGCCTCGGCACGCTCGACCTCGGCCGCATACGGTGCGGGGTCGATGGTGATCAGCAGATCGCCCTGCTTGACCAGCGCGCCCTCGCGAAAGTGCACGGCCTGCACGGCGCCAGCCACGCGCGAGCGGATGTCCACGCGCTCCACGGCTTCAAGGCGGCCCGAGAACTCGTCCCAGGCGGTGACCTCGCTTTCGGCGACCGTGGCCACGGACACGGGCGTGGCGGCGGGCTGAGCGCTGGCGGGCGCGTCATCGGCCTTGGCTTCGATGCCGTGCAGGCCGAACAGGCCGGCGCTGACGGCGAGGATGGCCGCTGCGGCGGCAGGCAGCCTCCAGCCCTTGCGCTGGGCCGAAGCGAAAGAAGGGGAAGAAGAGGATGAGGTGGATTCGGTGGACATGGTGTTTTTTTGCGAAATTCAGGGAACACGATGCCCGCCCGGCGCCTGAACGCGCCGGGAAGGCGGAAGGGGAAAACGGGGCAGCAGGTGTCGCCGGCTGCGGCGGCGCGGGGCCTAGCCCGGTGCTGCGGGCTTGTTCATGGTGGCCTCGAAGAAGTCATGCACATGCTGGAACACGGCGGCGCTGCAGGCCGTACAGGCCTCGGCCTCGGACAGGGCCTGAGGCCAGTTCGACGCGCTGGGCAGCACATGGCTGCTGGCTGTCACCCCGGCCGCGCGCAGGCGGGCCGCATAGGCCTGGGCCTCGTCGCGCAGCGGGTCGTCACCACCCACCAGCACCAGGGCCGGCGGCAGCTGGGCCAGGCGCAGCGAGCTGCCGGGCACGGCATAGGGATGCATGGCGTCCTTGGGGCAGCTCAGGTACTCGCGCCAGCCCGTGGCCCAGCGGCATTCGCCGGCCTCGGGCGTGGCCTCGCGCTGCGAGGCGGTGCCGGTGCAGGGATCGAGCATGGGCGACACCAGGATCTGGCCCGCCAGCGGCGGATGGCCCCGGTCGCGCGAGATCACGGCCACGGCGGCGGCCAGGTTGCCGCCAGCTTCTTCACCCGCGAGGAACAGCGGCGCGCCCTTGCCCGCCATCTTCACGCGGTGCTTGTACAGCCACTGCAGCACGGCGTAGCCCACCTCGATGGGCTGGGGAAACGGATGCTCGGGCGCCAGCGGGTAGGCCAGCGACACCACGACGGCGCCCGCCTCGGCCAGCAGCCGGCCGATGTAGCGCCCGTTGTCCAGCGTGCCGCAGACAAAGGTGCCGCCATGGAAATGCAGCACCAGCGGCGAGACCGTGCCGGGCCTGCGCTGGCCATAGGCGCGCGCAGCCACGGTGCCGTGCTCGGGCAGCTCGATGGAGAATTCTGTTTCGGCAATCTGCGCCCCGGCGGCGGGGCCGTTCGGAAGCGACGGGGAAGTGGACATGGCGCGAACCTGCGGCAATGGTCGATGGTTGGAATATAGGCGGCGCCGGCCATGTCTGAAATAGCAACGCAGCCATCGCTCTGTTTCCGTTTCACGAACAATCGCCCGATACCGCGCATGTGAGAATTCCGCCGAGCCGGCATTCCCTTGCCGGGCGCTGCAGGAGCAACTTTCCATGGACCAGATCCAGGCCATGCGTGTCTTCGTTCGCGTGGTGGAAGCAGGCAACTTCACCCGCGCCGCCGATTCGCTGGACCTGCCCAAGGGCACGGTCACCAAACAGATACAGGCGCTGGAGGCGCGCGTGCGCGTCAAGCTGCTCAACCGCACGACGCGGCGCGTCACCGTCACGCCCGATGGCGCGGCCTACTACGAACGCGCGGCACGCCTGCTCAACGACTTCGACGATCTCGAAGCCAGCATGGTCAACACCCAGACCGCGCCCAGCGGGCGGCTGCGGCTGGACGTGGGCAGCTCCATGGCCCGGCTGATCATCATTCCGGCGCTGACCGAATTCTGCGAACGCTACCCCGACATACAGATCGACCTGGGCGTGGGCGACCGCCTGGTGGACCTGATCAGCGACAACGTGGACTGCGTGATCCGCGGGGGCGAGCTCAGCGACCAGTCCCTGGTGGCGCGGCGCATCGGCTCGATGAACTGGATCACCGTGGCCTCGCCCGCCTACCTGGCACGCCATGGCGTGCCCCAGCATCCGTCCGAGCTGGATACGAAGCACCAGATCGTCGCCTTCTTCTCGGGCCATACGCGGCGCATGTACCCGCTGGAATTCCAGCGGGGCGATGAATCCATCGAGGTGGCAGGCAACTACCGCATCGCGGCCAACGACAGCAATGCCTACACGGCCGCCGTGCTGGCGGGCTTTGGCATCGCGCAGCTGGTCACGGCCTTTGCCCAGCCGCTGATCGACAGCGGCGAACTGGTCGAGGTGCTGCCGGAATGGACCCAGCCGCCGCTGCCCATTCACGTGGTCTATCCGCCCAACCGCCACCTCAGCGCCAAGGTGCGGGCCTTCGTGGACTGGGCGGCCGACCTGTTCGCGCGCCATCCCCAGCTGCAGCGCAGCTGAAAGGCCGTCGATGGGATGGCCGGGCGGGCCCAAGCCCCGTCCGGCTGCAAGGCCTTCCTAGCCACTCTTCATGTCAGCTGGCATGGCGCCCGCCATTCCCATTCGCCATGACCATGCACGCCACCGGATACGGCTGATCCAGGCCGCGGCCTGCGCGCTCACTGCGGCGCGCAGGCCCTGCCCATGCACCAAATACCGCCAGCGCCTCTTGGGAAATGCACCGAAAAACGGCATTCAGGCACCAAGCACGGGCACCGTTCACCAAAACGATGCATGACGGCATAACTTTTTGGCATAATTTTGGTTTGCACTCACCCCTTCCCGCAGCCGTTTTTTAGTCAGAGGTTTTTCCATGAAGTACGAGTCCGTCGGCCAATTCCTTGAAGAAGTGGCGCAACGCAACCCCGGCCAGCCCGAATTCCTGCAAGCCGTCACCGAAGTGATGGAAAGCCTGTGGCCCTTCATCGAGAAGAACCCCAAGTACGCCGAGCACGGACTGCTGGAGCGTCTGGTCGAGCCCGAGCGCGTGGTCATGTTCCGCGTGAGCTGGACCGACGACAAGGGCCAGGTGCAGGTCAACCGCGGCTTCCGCATCCAGCACAGCATGGCCATCGGCCCCTACAAGGGCGGCCTGCGTTTCCATCCCTCGGTCACGCTGTCCGTGCTCAAGTTCCTGGCCTTCGAGCAGACCTTCAAGAACGCGCTGACCACGCTGCCCATGGGCGGCGGCAAGGGCGGCTCGGACTTCGATCCCAAGGGCAAGAGCCCCGCCGAAGTCATGCGCTTTTGCCAGGCCTTCGTCACCGAGCTGTTCCGCCACGTGGGCCCGGACACCGACGTGCCGGCAGGCGACATCGGCGTGGGCGGCCGCGAAGTGGGCTTCATGGCCGGCATGTACAAGAAGCTGTCCAACAGCGCCGCCAGCGTGTTCACGGGCAAGGGCCTGTCCTTCGGCGGCTCGCTGATCCGCCCCGAAGCCACCGGCTACGGCACCGTCTACTTCGCCCAGGAAATGCTGGCCACGCGCGGCCAGTCCTTCGCAGGCAAGACCGTCTCGGTCTCGGGTTCGGGCAACGTGGCCCAGTACGCCGTGGAGAAGGCCCTGCAACTGGGCGCCAAGGTCGTGTCGGTCTCCGACTCCTCGGGCACCGTGTATGACCAGGACGGCTTCACCACCGAGAAGCTGGCCATCCTCATGGACGTGAAGAACCACCGCTACGGCCGCGTGGACGAGTACGCCAAGCTGGTGGGCGCCGAGTTCCTGCGCGGCAAGACGCCGTGGCACCTGAAGGTGGACGTGGCCCTGCCCTGCGCCACGCAGAACGAACTGACCGAGGAAGACGCCAAGGTGCTGATCGCCAACGGCGTGGTCTGCGTGGCCGAAGGCGCCAACATGCCCTCGACCATCGAAGCCGCCAAGGCCTTCGAGAAGGCCGGCGTGCTGTACGCACCGGGCAAGGCCAGCAACGCCGGTGGCGTGGCCACCTCGGGCCTGGAGATGAGCCAGAACGCGGCCCGCCTGTCCTGGCCCGCCGAGGAAGTCGATGCCCGCCTGCTGCAGATCATGCAATGCATCCACGCCGCCTGCCTGAAGTACGGCAAGCGCGAGGACGGCACGGTCAGCTACATCGACGGCGCCAACATCGCCGGCTTCGTCAAGGTGGCCGACGCCATGCTGGCCCAGGGCGTGATCTGAACATCAACGCTCCCCATCCCTGACGAAAGCCCATGCAGCCTGCTGCATGGGCTTTTTTCATGGCAGGCCCGCACCACAGAAAGCGCGACGGCCTTCGCTATTGACAGCCAATTCTCAGAATTGCTCAGATTCGCCGGCCAACGGGAGAGGACACTCAGCGCGCCCTGTCTCCACCCCCGTTCCCCATGCTCCCTGGACCCATCACCAAAGCGCTGCTCGTCGGCGCCGCTGCCCTGTCGCTGGGCAATGCCTTCGCCTATGAATCCCTCGGCTTCAAACCCAATCTGGATGCCAACGGCTACTGCATATCCACGACTGACACGACGCCTTCATCGCCCAGCTATCTTTTCTCTGCACAGATGACCAGTGGCGTCATCCGCTGCGGAACCGACAGCAGCGGCTGGATGAGCTTTCGCATCAGCGGCACGGCCTATCCCTTTGCCTCCTGGGCCGTGACGGCTCTCTCCGGAAAGATCAATTTCCAATCGTTCGTGATGCGCAACAGCACGGCCAATCCGTTGCCACTGACCATCACATCGGGCGCCGTGACGTACAGCAAGACGGCGCCTGTGGGCATCTCCACCATCACGCTGGACGAGCCCATCACCAACAGCGGCGCCGTGGAGATCACTTTCTCGGCCACCGACATCGTGGGCGTGGACCTGCAGTCCGTTTCCGTCGAATCCTTCATTCCCCTGAGCATCAGCCCCGCGACCTTGCCCAGCCCCCAGGTCGGCAGCCTGTACTCCCGGACGCTGACGGCAACCGGCGGCCTGGGCGCCCCCTACACGTTTGCACTGCAAAGCGGAACGCTGCCTGTAGGCCTTGAGCTCGACCCCGCCACAGGCACGATCAGCGGCACGCCCACGGCCGCAGGCAGCACCTCGTTCACGATCCGGGTCACCGACAGCAAAGCCAATACGCTGGACCACAGCTACACGCTCAATCCCATCAAGATCCCCGAGCCCCAGGCAGCCACCGTGACCGCGGCGCCGACAGCCGTCGCTGTGGGCGAAACCACCACCCTGACCCTGAGCGGCGGCATAGGCAATGCCGTCCCCGCTTTCCAGCTCCTGAGCGGGCCATGTACGGTCAGCGGCAACCAGCTGACCGGCACGGCCACCGGCACCTGCGTCGTGCGGGGGACCAAGGCCAGCAGCGATCCCTTGAACTACGCAGCCGCAACCGGCACCGTCTCCGTGACTGTTCTCGGCCTCACACAGCACGCCGATGGAACGAGCCGGACACAGTTCACGCAAGGCCAGCCCAATGGCACCTGCACGTTCCGCCATGTCGCATTCACCAGCGCCCTGCCCGGCCCCTTGCCCGCCGGCTTCACGGCCGTGCCCGACATGCCCAGGCCCGTGCTGGAGTTTGAGACCCGGGACTGCACCGTCGGCGACACGCTGACCATGCAGGTGACGCATGCAGACGTGCCCGCAGGTGCCGTTCTGCTGAAATGGAAGCCGCTGGCAACGCCTGCCCAGTGGGTGAAGATTTCCAGCTTCAATGGTGGCACTGCCAGCTACACCGTCACGGACGGCGGCGATGGCGACGATGACGGAGCCCAGGACGGCGCCATCCTCGACCCCGTGGTCGTGGCCATGCCTGCGGCAGCCGCCACCACCACCGCAGTGCCCACCCTGTCGCAGTGGTGCCTGATAGCCATGTCGGCCCTGCTGGCCCTGTTCGGCATGACCCGGATGCGGCGCCGCCAGGTCTGACGCGTGCGCTCCATTGCGGGCCGTGCCAGGCGGTCAGAAACCGGCCCGGCCTGCCCGCGGGCCGAAGGCAACGTGTTTGCGCACGCTGCCTTTTTTCATGCCTGCGACCTGTTCCTGCTACCTGTCGCGCACCGCATCGGCCAGCGCCGCCCAGGCCTTGAGCGTCAGCGCATGCGTGAAGGCCGCGCCCGCCACCGGGTGCGATGACAGCTTGACCACCACCATCTGCGCGGCCGGGTTCACGTGGATGAACTGGCCGTGTATGCCGGCGGCCTCGTAGGCGCCATCGGCGTTGTGCAGCACCCACCACTGGTTGCGGTAGCTGTAGCCGGGCCGCGCGGCCTGGATGCCGCGGAACTTGAACTGCTCGCGGTCGCCGCCGCGCGCAATGTCGTCCAGCACCGCCTTGTCGAAAATCTTGTGGCCGTTGAAGCTGCCGCCCAGGCGCAGCATCTCGCCCACGCGCGCCAGGTCACGCGCCGTGGCGTTCAGGCCCGCGCCCTGCAGCGGCGTGCCGGTGCTGTCCACCATCACATAGGCGTCTTCCTGCATGCCCAGCTTCTGCCAGATGTTCTCGCTCATGAGATCGCTCCAGCGCCGGCCCGTGACGCGCGAGACGATCCAGCCCAGCACCTCGGAATGCACGGTGCGGTAGACAAAGCCCTCGCCATGCGTGCCTTCCTTGGGCAGCGTCTTGAGGAAGTCGTACACATTGGTCGGCCCCGCGTAGCCGGGCGGACGCGGCAACATGCCCGAGGCCCAGGAGTAGCCGAAGATCTCGGTCTTGGGGTCGGTGTAGTCCTCGCGAAAGCGCACGGCACCCGTCATGTCCATGACCTGGCGCACCGTCATGTCGCCCCAGGCCGAGCCTTCCAGCTCGGGCACGTATTTAGTGACCAGGGCCTGGGGGTCGATGCGCCCCTCGTGGGCCAGTTGCGCGGCCATCAGGCCGGTGAACGACTTGGTGACCGAGAACAGCAGGTGCGGCGAGCTGGCCTGCATCTGGTTCTGGTAGCGCTCGAAGACCACCCGCCCCTTGTGCAGGACCACGATGGCGTCGGTATAGGTGCGGTCCAGCCACTGGTCAACGGTGACGGGCTGGCCCTTGTCGTCGTCAAAGCGCAGGCCGCCCAGGGACATGGGCGCTTCGGGCAGGGCCGAGGGCGCCGCCGCGCCGCGCCGGATGTTCTGCGTGGGCTGGATTTCGCGCAGGTGCTGCACCACCCAGCGCAGCTGCGGATAGCGGTAGCCGTTGGACACATCCACACGCTTGTCGGCGGCCGGTGGAAAGCCCTGCATCAGCCCCAGTTGCTCCAGGCGCACGCTGTCGGGCGGCGGCAGCGCAGGTGCTGCCGGGGCCTGAGCTGCAGCCCAGCCGGGCAGCAGCGCCAGCAGGGCCATGGCATGCCGGGAACGCCGAAAGAGCTGACTGACCATCGCTGTCTCCTTGATTTTTTGGAAACAGCCAGTCTTGCAGAAAGACCCCTGCGGGTCATGGGTGTTCGCCCGCCCGCAGGCCGGCGGGCTGTCGTCTGCGCGACGCCTGTTTCAGCGGCGCATCAGGGCGGAATCGCACCAGCGCTGGGCGACCTGGGGCGAGGTCATGCAGACCGTGTCGTGCGTCACCGTGGTCACGGCGCGCTCCAGCAGCTGGATGTCGGCCTCGTGCTGGCGCGCCACATGCGGGTCCTCGAAGAAGATCACGCGCTGGCAGCGGCGGTCCAGCACCAGGTCGGCGATCTGCGCATCGCCGCCCAGCGGGCCGCTGTTGTAGCGGTCCACCCAGGGCCGGTCCTCGGGCCAGCCACGGCTCCAGGCCATCTCGTTGAGCCTCTGGCCCGTGGTTCCCGTGCCCACGCGCCGGCCAAAGCGCGACAGCAGCTCGAAGTTGCGCGCCGCGAAATCCAGCATGGTGGGCTTGAGCGCATCGTGGGCGATCAGCGCCAGCGTCTGCTGCGCATAGTCATGGAAGCGCTGCGCGCCCGCATCCCTGGGAAGGCCGGCATGGATGCGCTCCATCTCGATCCAGTCGCGCGCCGAGGCCACGGTGGACAGGAAGGGCTTGCCGTGGATCACGCATTGGCGCTTGAGAGCCACGGCCTCGGGGAAGATGGAGGACGGATCGACCGGGTCGGTCAGATAAATGGCGCCGTCAATCGTGCGCTCGTCGCCTTCCACGCCCACCACCTCGGCCACCAGCTTCATCAGCCCGCCTTCGCGGCCATAGGGATAGCGGCGCAGGCCCCGGTAGGACGCCAGCATGCCGGCGGCCTGGATGGCGTCGAAGGTACGGCCCACGGCATGCAGGCCCAGCTGCAGCTCGCGGATGCCGGACTCGCAGGCGCGCAGCCAGCCGAACAGTGCGGCATCCTCGGTTTGGTGGTGGATTCGGTTGGCGGCCAGGCCCAGGCGTATCGGCATACAGGTTCACTCATCAACAGTGGGGAGAGGTCCGCATCGCCTTGTCGGCCCGCGAACCAGCGGCAAGAATAGCGCCAATCCATGACAGCGCCGGCCCGCAGGGCAGCGGCGCTGAACTTTTGGCCGGCCCGTGCATCCATTGTTGCGTCATGCCCTCAATGCTTCCCTTTCTGTGGCCCCGAAGGCGCCTGCACCGGATCACGGCGGCGCTGGGCGTGGCCGCGCTGCTGGCAGCCAGCGGCTGCTCCGTGCTGGACACCAAGCAGCGCGAATGGATCTTCCAGCCCAGCGACCGCAGCTGGCCCGGCGCCAACACGGCGGGCATGGAAGATGTCTGGATCGACATGCCAGCGCAGGACGGCGCCCGCCTGCATGCGCTGT
>NZ_JAELTK010000098.1:0-19398 GCF_016428765.1 Delftia sp. ASV31 | reverse complement strand
CCCCCCCCCCCCCCCCCCCCCCCCCCCCCCCCCCCCCCCCCCCCCCCCCCTTTTAGATGTGTATAAGAGACAGGGGAAATACTGGTCCTGACATTGGTGCGAATGCGGCATATACAACAACGATGTATGTTGAGGCTCGACAAGGGAACATGCCTATTCCTGGTGGAGATGGTATTTTTCAATGTGCGATGACTGCAGGCCTTGATTCGGCAGTCCTGTATTATCTGGACGGAACGGATAAAAAGGACGATAAAGGAAACATATCGGCCAGCCGTTCCATTGTGTTGGGCTCAAATTCTGGTAGTGCCACTTTCCATTTGCACGCCATAGACAAAGCCGGTGTGGCGAGTGTGACCTGCACGGTAACTGATCCTCGCGATAAGCGTCAGGTGAGCGCTGTTGCCAGTGTCAATATCGGCGGTGCAGCGCAGGGAATTCCCGCCAGCACGCTGGCCGTTACCCAGACGCCTGGCTATCTGGGCTCCCGCGACAACCTCTCCAATCTGCGAAACAACGTCGCACTGGAAGTGAAGGTGGTCGACGACCGCAATCAGCCGGTCACTGGTACCAGTCCCAATGTGCAGGTTCGGATTTTGCCCAGCTCGGCTTATGAAGGTGCGCGCCTGATCTCTGGATCCAAGGCTGGCTCTTCGTTGCAAGTCAATTCGCTCAACGGCATTGCACAGCTGTCGCTTTCCAGTGGCCCCGATAGTGGCGCCATCGTGCTGGAAACGACCGTGGACCGCCGGGACAATGATGTCAGCAATGGCATTCAGGATCCCATCAGGGCCTATACCGTTGTGGGTGTCTATCACGAGATCGCCAAGACGCCTCTGGCCCTGCCTGATGGCTTGAGCATCACGGGTGTCAAGGACCAGCCTCTGGTGTACGGCTTTGCAGCAACAGGCGGCATTCCTCCTTATCGCTGGTCGACACTGGGTGGTGTTCCAGACGGTATGCGCTTGAGCAGCGACGGCGTGCTTTCCGGTACGCCGACGGTGGTCGGAACCTTCAACATGCTGGTACGTGTGCAGGACACACAGGGCACCGTGGTCGACAAGACCGTGACCGTGACCATTGCGGCCCAGGCACCTCTGGCCTTCACTGCACCGACCATCTCTGGCGTACGTGGTGTGGCCCTGGCGTATGCACTGTCGGCAACCGGCGGTACCGCTCCCTACACGTGGGTGAGTCTGGGCGGCACTCCCGAAGGGCTGGCGTTGTCCAGCGACGGCATCTTGTCGGGTACTCCGACAGCGGATGGCACCTTCAACATGATCGTGCGCGTCACGGATGCCGACAACACGGTGATTACAAGGAATGTGGCCATTACGGTGGCCAAGCCGGCAGCCACGACGCCGTAAAGGCGATGCCGTTCGCGGCCATGGGAGATAATTTTGTTTTCCCATGGCCCGTGCGGTAACAGCAAATGGATGTTTCAGGCTTGGTAACCCGGGTGGCCCTGATCGGCCTGCCCGGCTCCGGCAAATCGACCATAGGGCGCCAGCTGGCGCGCCTGTGGTCGATGCGTTTTGTGGATGCGGATCATGTGGTCGAGCAGCGCATAGGCTGCAGCATCCGGGAGTTTTTCGAGCGCGAGGGCGAGCAGGCTTTTCGAGACATGGAGTCGCAGGTCATTGATGAGCTGTCGGCCTCCACATCCAGCCTGCTGCTGTCCACGGGCGGCGGTGTGGTGCTGCGCGAGCAAAACCGACGCCATCTGCATGCGCGCACCCAGGTCTTCTATCTGGATTGCACGCCAGAGGCCATCGCCGCGCGGCTGCGCAACGATGTGACGCGGCCCTTGCTGCAGGTGGAAGACCCGGCGCTGCGCCTGCGGGAGTTGCTGCTGCAACGCGAGCCGCTTTATCTGGAGACGGCTCACTTCGTGATCCAGACATCCGGCCTGTCTGTGGCGCAGGCCGCCCAGCGCATACGCATGCAGGCGGAACTGGCCTGAGCGGCAGCCCGCTGGAACACCAAAGGCCTCGGCACTTGCCGGGGCCTTTTTCTTTAAGATCGGCGGTTGCCGGGCGCGCTGCCGTGTCGCGCAATTCCTTTCACTCTTTCTGCCTTGGAGCGACACCATCTTGCCCACCGCTTCCTCCTTGCCTGCCGCCCAGGTCGTGACCATCGACCTGGGTGACCGTTCCTATCCGATCACCATTGGCACCGGTCTGCTGGACCAGGCCGCGACTTATGCCGCCCTGCCTTCTGCGGCCCAGGCCGTGATCGTCAGCAATGATGTGGTCGCGCCGCTCTATGAGCCCGCACTGCGCCGCGTGCTGGAACAACGCTACCGCAGCGTACGTACCGTGGTGCTGCCCGATGGCGAGGCCCACAAGGACTGGCAGACGCTGAACCTGATCTTTGACGACCTGCTGTCCGGCGGCTGCGACCGCAAGACCGTGCTGTTCGCGCTGGGCGGCGGCGTCATCGGCGACATGACCGGCTTTGCCGCTGCCAGCTACATGCGCGGCGTGCCGTTCGTGCAGGTGCCCACCACGCTGCTGTCCCAGGTGGATTCGTCGGTGGGTGGCAAGACCGCCATCAACCATCCGCTGGGCAAGAACATGATCGGCGCCTTCTACCAGCCGCAGCTGGTGGTTTGCGACCTGGCCTCGCTGGACACGCTGCCCGTGCGCGAACTGAGCGCCGGCCTGGCCGAGGTCATCAAGTACGGGCCGATCGCCGACATGGACTTCCTGGCCTGGCTGGAAGAGAACATGGATGCCTTGCTTGCCCGTGACCGCACTGCGCTGGCACATGCCATCAAGCGCAGCGTGGAGATCAAGGCCTGGGTCGTGGGGCAGGACGAGAAAGAGGCAGGATTGCGCGCCATTCTCAATTTCGGCCACACCTTCGGGCATGCGATCGAGGCCGGCATGGGCTACGGCAACTGGCTGCACGGCGAAGGCGTGGGCGCCGGCATGGTCATGGCGGCCGAGCTGTCGCAGCGCCTTGGCCTGGTGGATGCTGCCTTCGTGCAGAGGTTGCGTGTGCTGATCGCGCGTGCGGGCCTGCCCGTGCGTGGCGCCGTCCTGGACGAAGCCGACAATGCCGGGCGCTATCTGGAGCTGATGCGCGTGGACAAGAAGTCCGAGGCGGGCGAGATCCGCTTCGTTCTCATCGACGGGCCGGGAAAGGCCGTCACGCGCTCGGCGCCCGACGCGCTGGTGCGCGAGGTCATCAACGCCTGCTGCGCCTGATCCGCAGCGCAGGGGGCAAGCAGGAACTGCTAGAGTGGCCTCGTCAGCATGATGAGGCGATCGAATGCAGAAACAGGCCCTGGCCCCCTATGCCTGCAACCCGGCGGTCAGCCGGGGGCGGCGTTTCCCGGAGGCGCCTGCGCCCACGCGCAGCGACTTCCAGCGCGACCGGGACCGCATCGTGCATTCCTCGGCCTTCCGGCGGCTGGTCTACAAGACCCAGGTCTTCGTCAACCATGAAGGCGACCTGTTCCGCACACGGCTGACGCACTCGCTGGAAGTCGCCCAGCTGGGCCGCTCGGTGGCCCGGTCGCTGCAACTGGACGAGGATCTGGTCGAAGCCATCTGCCTGGCCCACGACCTGGGCCACACCCCCTTCGGCCATGCGGGCCAGGATGCGCTCAATGCCTGCATGCAGCCGCACGGCGGCTTCGAGCACAACCTGCAAAGCCTGCGCGTGGTGGATCGGCTGGAGGAGCGCTATCCGGCCTTTGACGGCCTGAACCTGAGCTTCGAGACGCGCGAGGGCATTCTCAAGCATTGCTCGCGCACCAATGCTGAGCATCTGGAGGCGCTGGAGCCCGGTGGTGTGGCCCAGCGCTTTTTGCTGGGCCGGCAGCCTTCGCTGGAGGCCCAGCTGTGCAATCTGGCCGATGCCATTGCCTACAACGCCCATGACGTGGACGATGGCGTGCGCTCCGGCCTGATCACCATGGCCCAGCTGTGCGAGGCCGTTCCCTTATTCGCGCGCTATCACGATGCAACGCTGGCCGAGCATCCCCAACTGGGCATGCCCCTGGCCGAGCGGCGCCTGCTGTACGAAAGCATCCGCCGCATGCTCAGCGACCAGGTCTATGACGTGATCGCCGCCACGCAGCAACGCATTGCTCAGGCGCGGCCCTGTTCGGTCGATGAGGTGCGCGCACAGGCTGGCCCCCTGGTGGGCTTCAGCGATACCATGAGGCAGCAGTCGCTGCAGCTCAAGCAGTTCCTGTTCCGCAATCTCTATCGCCATGAACAGGTGATGAAGACCATGGACGGCGCGCAGCAGGTGGTGGCCGAGCTGTTTGCGGCCTACATGGTGGAGCCCGATCGCATGAAGCCGCGTTTCGTGCAGCGGGCCATGCTGGCCGAGGACGTCTCGGCGCGTGCGCGGGTGGTGGCCGACTTCATCGCCGGGATGACGGATCGCTACGCGGCCCGGGAGCATGAGCTGCTGACAGGCCTGCGCGTGCTGGGCTGAGAAATCCGAGCACCGGCATCGCCCGGGCGGCGCGGCTAGAATGCGGACCCTGCGTGACAGGGCAGGGAAGGGTTCCTGGACGGTTTCGCAATGTCTGGGGGCGCAGTGCCCCCGTTCGCATTTTTGAAGGGCACAGCCATGACCGATACCAACCACGAGATTCGCGCGGCCGAGTTTCCGCCTGTCACCGTGATCGAGGATACGGTGCACTGGCTCGAAAAGGCCGTGATCGGCCTGAACCTGTGCCCTTTCGCCAAGGGCGTGCACATCAAGGGCCAGATCCACTACACGGTCAGCCAAGCCACCGACGCCGAGGGCGTGGCGGCGGATCTGCACCGCGAGCTGGAGGCGCTGGCCGAGGCCTCGCCCGAGAAGCGCGACACCACGCTGCTGATCCTGCCCCATGCGCTGCAGGAGTTCCTGGACTTCAACGACTTCCTCGAAGTGGCCGACGCCATGGTCGAGGAACTGGACCTGGGCGGCATCCTGCAGGTGGCCTCGTTCCATCCGCAGTTCCAGTTCGAGGGCACCGAAGCCGACGACGTCACCAACTGCACCAACCGCTCGCCCTATCCCACGCTGCACCTGCTGCGCGAGGACAGCATAGACAAGGCGGTCGAAGCGTTCCCCGAGGCGGAGTCCATCTACGAGCGCAACATGGAGACGCTGGAGAAGATCGGCATCGAAGGCTGGCTGGACATGGGCGTGGGCGCGCGCTGCCCCGTGGCGCATGCAGCCAAGCCGGGCGCAGCCGAATGAAGGCGCGCCAAGGCAAGCCTGCGGCGAAACCCGAGCAGGATGTGACCGAGCAGCTGGGCCTCAAGCCCGGCCAGTCCATCGAACTGCTCAAGGCGCTGCACATCCTCACGCGCGAAGGCAAGATCAACCAGGACTCGCGGCGCAAGCTCAAGCAGGTCTACCACCTGTACCAGTTCATCGCTCCCATCCTCGAAGAACTGTCGGCCGACGACCATGCGGTCACCCTGGCCGACCACGGTGCCGGCAAGTCCTACCTGGGCTTCATACTCTACGACCTGTATTTCAAGCCGCTGGGGCGCGGCCATATCTACGGCATAGAAACGCGCGCGCCGCTGGTGGAAGCCTCACAGAAGCTGGCCGCCGAGCTGGGCTTCGACCGCATGGGCTTCCTGAACATGTCGGTGGCCGAATCCACGCATGCCGACTTCATGCCTGCGCAATTCGACGTGGTCACGGCCCTGCACGCCTGCGACACCGCCACCGACGATGCCATCGCCTTCGGCCTGGAGAAAAAGGCCAAGGCCATGGTGCTGGTGCCCTGCTGCCAGGCCGAGGTCGCTGCCTGCCTGCGCCAGACCAAGGCGCTGAGCCTGACGCGCACGCCGCTGGCAGAACTGTGGCGCCATCCCATACATACGCGCGAAATGGGCAGCCAGCTCACCAACGTGCTGCGCTGCCTGTACCTGGAGGCCTGTGGCTACCAGGTCACCGTGACCGAGCTGGTGGGCTGGGAGCACAGCATGAAGAACGAGCTGATCATTGCGCGCTACACGGGGCAGAAAAAGCGCAGTGCGGTCGAGCGCATGCGCGCCATCCTGGCGGAGTTCGGCCTGCAGGATGCGATGGCACAACGCTATCCGCTGCTGCAGGCAGCCTGAGCCGGCTGCCTGCAGCAGTCTCAGGCCCCCGCCACGGCGTGGTACCAGGCGATGCCATCGGCATCGATGCTGCGCTCCACCTGCCCTGCATGCATCAGGTGGTTGAGGCAGGCCAGGCTTTCGCCCGTGGCCATGCCCAGCAGGGCGGGGCTGGATTCGCTGATGGGGCGTGAGAACAGGGCGCCGAAGACATCGACGGCGCGACGCGGTTCGGCCAGTGCGGCCAGCAAGCGGGCGTTGGCGCGCTCCTGGCCTGCGGCCAGCGAATCGATCCGTGCATGCAAGCCGCGAAAGCAATCGCCATGCGCGGGCAGGACGAGCACATCGTCGGGCACTTCGCGCCTGACCTTTTCCAGAGAATCCATCCAGTCGGCCATGGGGTTGGCGTCTGGCTCCATGGCATGGACCGAGACGTTGGACGAGATGCGCGGCAGCACCTGGTCGCCCGAGATCAACAGCTTGAGATCGGGGCAGTAGAGGCTGGCGTGCTCGGGCGAGTGGCCGCTGCCGACCACCACGCGCCACAGGTGCTTTCCTATGCGCAGTTCCTCGCCGTCGTGCAGGCGGCGGTAGCTGTCGGGCAGGGCGTGGATGTGCTTGCCGAAGTTGCCGAAGCGGGCGCGGTAGGACTCCAGCGCGCTGTCACTCCAGCCTGCGCGGCGGTAGAAGGCGATGGCGTCGGGCGGCGCCTCGCGGCTGCAGTCCGAGACCACGACGCGGCAGTTGAGGTACTCCAGGCGCGTCATGTACAGCGGCACATGGAACTTGCGCGTCAGCCAGCCGGCCAGGCCCACATGGTCGGGGTGCATGTGGGTGACCAGCACGCGCGTCAGCGAGCGGCCGTCGGTGGATTGGGAGAACAGCGCGCGCCAGGTGGCCACGCCTTCGTCGGTGCGCGCACCGGTATCGACGATGGCCCAGCCCTGGCCGTCATCGATGGCCCAGAGATTGATGTGATCCAGCGCATAGGGCAGGGGCATGCGTATCCAGAGCACGCCGGGTGCGACCTCCAGCGTCTGCCCGCGCTGCGGTGGCGCCTCGAACGGGTAGTCGAGCACCGGCTTGGGCGGCGCATCCGTGGCGTGCGAGGCGATCGGGGCTTGGGCTTTCTGGTCCATGGGGTTCCTTGTTCAGTCGCTGGGGTGGCTGGGTGCTCCCCGGCTGGCAGCGCATCCCCACAACGATACGCCTGCCGCTGCTGCCCTGCTGTCACGGGCTCGTCACAGGCCGCTCCTACAGTGCACGGGTCAATCAACAGGGGGAGGGCGCGGCCGTGCTGCGGGGTCCCCTGCCTACAGAGGGATATCCGCATGAAATTGAAGATGTTGTGCAGCGCGCTGGCTGGTGCCTCGCTGCTGTTGAGCGCCTGTGGCGGCAGCGACGGTTCGTCCGCAGCCGCTCCGACCAAGAACGTGCTGTTCTTCCTGGGCGATGGCATGGGCATCACCACCATGACCGCCGCGCGCATCTACAGCGTGGGAGAAGACGGTGAGCTGACCATGGACAAGCTGCCCGAGACGGCCTTCGTCCACACCTTCTCGAACGACGCCCAGGTGACGGACAGCGCGCCCTCGATGGCCGCCTACATGACCGGCGTGAAGATGAACAACGAAGTCATCTCCATGACGCCCGACACCAAGGCCACGGACGCTGCGGGCAAGGCCTATCACACCAACTACGACAGCACCTGCCCCAGCGGCAACGGCCAGGCCGTTCCCACGCTGCTCGAGCAGATGAAGTCCGCCGGCTACGGCACGGGCGTGGTCTCCACCGCGCGCATCACGCATGCCACGCCGGCAACCACCTACTCGCACGTCTGCCACCGCGATGCGGAGAACACCATCGCCGCGGCCCTGGTGCCCGGCGGCTCCGGCTACAACAGCAAGCTCGGTGACGGCGTGGACGTGATCCTGGGAGGCGGCTCCTACTACTTCACGCCCAAGGCCGACGGCGGCCGCCGCAACGACAGCCGCAACCTGATCGCCGAGTTCAAGACGCAAAAGTACAGCTACGCCGCCAACAAGAGCGAGTTCGACAAGCTGCCCGTGGACGGCAGCAAGATCGCCGGCCTGTTCACCAAGGACCACATGGCCTATGACCTGGACCGCGATGCGACCAAGGAACCGAGCCTGGCCGAGATGACCGGCAAGGCCATCGACGCACTGTCGGCCAAGAAGAAGGGCTTCTTCCTGATGGTGGAAGGCGGCCGCATCGACCATGCGCTGCACGCCACCAACGCGCGCCGCGCGCTGCAGGATACGGTGGCCTTCGACAACGCCATCCAGACCGCGCTGGACAAGATGGCCAAGCTCGATCCGGGCCTGAAGAACACGCTGATCGTCGTCACCGCCGACCATGACCACACGCTACACCTGAATGGCTATTCCGCGCGCACCGGCAAGACCGAGGCCGGCAAGCCCGGCGTGCTGGGCCTGGTCAAGAACTACGTGGACGGCAAGGCCTCCACGGATGTGGATGGCAATCCCTACACCATCCTGGGCTTCGGCAACGGTCCCAAGCGCCTAGCCACGCGGGGTCCCATCGACGCGGCGTCGCTGGAAAGCCCCGACTACCTGCAGGAGGCCGTGGTGCCCCTGGCCTCCGAAACCCACGGCGGCGGCGACGTGTTCCTGGGCGCGCAAGGCATGGGTGCCGATACGTTCTCGGGCGTGATCGACAACACCACCGTCTTTACGCTGATCAAGAAGAGCATCGGCTTGTGATGCCGCACGCTGCAATCAAGGCACTCAAGGAATTCCACATGCATCCGATCCTCCAAAAGACCTCCCTCGCCCTGGCTGCGGCCGGCGCGCTGGCGCTGCTGGCACCTGCCGCCCATGCGGCTGGCGAGGCCAAGAACGTCATCTTCTTCCTCGGCGACGGCATGGGCCCGGTCACCGTGACCGCCGCGCGCATCTACAAGGGCGAGAAGCAGCTGGCTGCCAATCCCACGGCACTGACCAGCAGCGAGCGCGCCACGCTGACCATGCAGTCCCTGCCTTACGCCAGCCGCGTCAAGACCTTCTCGCGCGATGGCCAGACCACGGACAGCGCGCCTTCGATGGCGGCCTACATGACCGGCGTGAAGATGAACAACGAAGTCATCTCCATGTCGGCCGAGACCCTGGCCTATGCGGCCAACGGCCAGCAGTACATCAACGGCGAGGACACCACCTGCCCGGCCGGCAACGGCCAGCCCGCGCAGACCCTGCTGGAACTGTCCAAGGCCAAGGGCCGCGCCGTGGGCGCCATCTCCACCACGCGCGTGGGCCATGCGACGCCTGCGGCCACCTACGCCCACATCTGCAACCGCAATGGCTACAACAGCATTGCCGAGCAGTCCGTGCCCGGCCATGCCAACTACAACGCCAAGCTGGGCGACGGCATCGACGTGCTCATGGGCGGCGGCCAGCGCAACTACCTGCCCAAGTCGGTCAACCCCAGCAGCAAGCGCACGGACACGGCCAACCTCGTGGACATGATGAAGGCCAAGGGCTACGCCTATGTCGCCAAGGGCAGCGAGCTGTCGGCCCTGGACGCGACCAAGGCCCCCAAGCTGCTGGGCCTGTTCACGCAAAGCGAAATGGCCTACGAGCTGGACCGCGTCAAGCAAAAGCTGGATGAGCCCAGCCTGGCCGACATGACCGGCAAGGCGCTGGACGTGCTCAGCCGCAATGACAAGGGCTTCTTCCTGATGGTGGAAGGCGGCCGCATCGACCACGCACTGCACGGCACCAATGCCAAGCGCGCGCTGGAAGACACGCTGGCCTTCGACCGCGCCATCGAGACCGCCATGGCCTACATGGAAAAGAAGGACCCGGGCCTGAAGAACACGCTGATCGTGGTCACCGCCGATCACGACCACAACATGGTGTTCAACGGCTACTCCAAGATCGGCAACCCGATCCTGGGCAAGGTGCAGGACTACCAGACCGGCCAGATGGCCAAGGCCCAGGACGGCAAGCCCTACACCACGCTGGCCTTCGGCAACGGCGGACGTCCCAACGCCACGGCCTCCAGCCAGGTCAATGCCGAAGATGGCAACAAGCCCTGGATCGCGCCCACGCGTGGCGCCTCGCGCGACGATGTGACGTCCTTGGACACCACGGACGACAACTACCTGCAGGAAGTCGGCCTGAACCTGGGCACGCCGGGTTCCGAGACCCATGGCGGCGGCGACGTGATGCTGTTCGCCGGCGGCGCGGGCGCCAAGATCTTCAAGGGCACGATGGACAACACCAAGGTGTTCTCCAAGGTCCGCGAAGCCGCTGGCCTGTAATTGTTTCTTCCTTCGTTGGCTGCTTGCCAACCCCTGGCCGGAGCCGTGGCACACGCGTGTGCCCGGCCCCGGTTTTTTCGCATTGGCTGGATTCCATGACGCTTTCCCTTCCGGCGCCGCGCGCGGCGCGCCACATCTACGCGGCCGCGCTGCTGGCCTGTTCCGTCTCCGCAGCATGGGCCGCCGAGCCGGCCAAGGCGGCGGCATCCGCACCCACGGCCGCAGTCCCCGCTGATTCCGTGGCCCGCACCACGGCCGCCGTGCAGGCCACGCCCGAGGCCGACCTGCGCATCACCTACGAAGCCATGAGCGTGGGCAGCGACGGCGTGCAGCGCAGCAGCGTCTATACCAACCGCGTCTATCGCCGCAAGGCCCAGCTGTGGATAGAGCGCGAAATGCCCGTCGCCCTGCGCCAGAGCCAGGAGCACGGCCATGACCATGCCCACGGCCCACACGCCGGCCACGCCCATGACGAGGCCCGCGCCGCACCCCTGTCCATCCGCCGCGCCGATGACGGCAAGGTCGGCGTGGAAGTCATCCTGGCCAAGCTGCGCCGCGTGATCAGCGTGGACCTGGCCCACCACGGCAACGTGGGCTACGGCGGCTCCTTCGACAACGTGTACTGGATCGTGCCTCCCACCGCGCTGCAAGGCATGGAGCGCGTGGGCAAGCTGCACAACGGCGTGCAGCGCTACCGCGGCACGGCAGGCGAGCAGACCACCGTCATCGACTGGGACGTGGCCAACCAGTTCGCCCGCCGCGTGGAACGCAGCGACTCCCACGGCACCGAGCGCATCGTCGTCACCGCCACCAAGCTGCCCGCACCGCTGGCCCAGCCCTGGAAGGCCATCGAAGGCTACGACAAGGGTGATTACTCCGACTTGCTGGATTGAACCCCAGCCCCCAACGCAAAAGAGCTGCCCGAAGGCAGCTCTTTTTTATTCCCCATTTCAATGCTCAAACGCATGGCGCTGGAAACCGGCGCAGCCTGACACCAGGGGCGCCGAGCAAGAGCCGCCTCGCGGCGATGGCGCCGTCCCCCTTCAGGGGGAAGCCGCGCAGCGGCTCAGGGGGTACGTCAGACTTGCGCTCCGGAGTCTTTTACGACCTTGCTCCACTTCGTCGATTCGGCCTTGATGTAGGCGAGGAATTCGGCCGGCGTGTCGATCACGACATCACCGCCCTGGTCGTTGATCTTCTTGACCACGGCCGGGTCCTTGAGCACCTTGGCAATGGCCGTGTACAGGCGCTGCTGCACGGCGGCGGGCGTCTTGGCCTGGGTCCAGAGGCCGAACCACGAAGTGGCCTCGTAGCCGGGCACGCCGGCTTCGGCCACGGTTGGCACATCGGGCAGTTCGGGCGAGCGCTTGGCCGTGGTCACGGCGATGGGACGCAGCTTGCCCGAGCGCACATGCTGGATGGCCGAGGGCATGTTGTCGAACATGATGGCGATCTGGTTGCCCAGCAGGTCGGTGATGGCCGGGGCGCTGCCCTTGTAGGGCACGTGCACCATGTCCAGGCCCGTCATGGAGCGGAACAGCTCGCCCGACAGGTGGATGGAGCTGCCGCTGCCCGAGGAGCCGTAGTTCAGCTTGCCGGGATTGGCGCGCGCGTAGGCGATCATTTCCTTGACGGTCTTGAACGGCTGGCTGGGGTGGGCCACCAGCAGGTTGGGCACGTTGGCCACGCGCGTCAGGGGCGAGAAGTCCTTGATGGGGTCGAAGCCGGGCTTGGCGTAGAGCGCGGCATTGATGGCATGCGTGCCCACGGTGCCCATGAACAGCGTGTAGCCGTCGGCCGGCGCACGCGCGGCGGCCACGGCGCCGATGTTGCCGCCAGCGCCGGGCTTGTTGTCCACGATCACGGTCTGGCCCAGTTCCTGCTGCAGCGCCTGGGCGACGATGCGCGCCAGGATGTCGGTGGTGCCGCCAGCGGCAAAGGGCACGAGGATGGTGATGGGCTTGCTGGGAAAGCCGTCCTGGGCCAGGGCGGCGGTGCCGGACAGGGCGCCGAGCGCGGTCAGGGATGCGGCGGCCAGCGCCTGCAGGCCACGGCGGCGGGTGAAGTGAGTGGTTTGATCGGACATCGAGAGGTCTCCTGATTCGGCAATAAGGTGGATGGCCCAGCCCGGCAACGCCGGGCTTGGCCAGGGCAAGGCCCTGTGTGGCGCCCGCCTGTGCAGGCGGGCGCTTCCAGTGGTTCTTCTTTAAGGGTGTTGTGCCTGGGAAGGCGTTCGGTCAGACGGTCGGTCCGACGTTCGTTCAGACGTTCGGTCAGACGGGCGCCACGCCCAGCGTGGTGCCGCCGCAGATGTAGAGCACCTGGCCGGTGACGAAGCCGTTGTCGGGCGACAGGAAGAACAGCGCGGCGCGGGCCACGTCCTCCGGTGTGCCCATGCGGCCCACGGCAATGCTGTTGAGGATGCGCTGGGTCTGCGGCGCGCCTTCGGGGTTGCTCTTGGTGAATAGCTCGGTGGCGATGGGGCCCGGGCCCAGGGCGTTGACCGTGATGCGGTCGCGGCCCAGTTCCATGGCCAGGGTGCGCGTCAGGCCGATCAGGCCCGCCTTGGTCGCCGAGTAGACGATGCGGTCGGGCTTGCCCAGCGCGGCGCGCGAGGACATGTTCACGATGCGGCCCTCGCCGCAGGCACGCAGCGTGGGCAGGAAGGCCTGCACCAGCAGCATGGGCGCGCGCAGGTGCAGTCCCACCACGTCGTCGAGATGCTGGGTACTGGCGTTGTCGATGGTGCCGGGGCGCGTGGCGCCCGCGTTGTTGACCAGGGCGACCACGTTGTGCGCGGCGGCAATGCGGGCCGCCGCCTCGGCGGTGGCCTGCTCGCTAGTCAGGTCGGCCTGGTAGCTCACCAGCAGAGGGTGGCTCCATTCGGGCAGCACGTAGTCGAGGTTGACCACGGCGCGGCCCTGGGCCAGCAGGGCCTCGGCGATGGCACGGCCAATGCCGTTGCTGGCGCCGCTGACCACGGTGACGGGTGTCTTGTTATCCACGGTGCTCATCGCAGTCTCAGACCTTTTCCAGGATCACGGCAATGCCCTGGCCCACGCCGATGCACATGGTGCACAGCGCGTAGCGGCCGCCCAGCGTGTGCAACTGGTTCACGGCGGTGGTGGCCAGGCGCGCGCCGGAGGCACCCAGCGGATGGCCCAGCGCAATGGCGCCGCCCCATTGGTTGACGCGGCGGTCGTCGTCGGCAATGCCCAGATCGCGCAGCACGGCCAGGCCCTGCGCGGCGAAGGCTTCGTTCAGCTCGATCACGTCCATCTGCTCCAGCGTCAGGCCGGTCAGGGCCAGCACCTTGCGCACGGCGGGCGCCGGGCCGAAGCCCATGATGCGCGGGGCCACGCCGGCCACGGCCATGCCGACCACGCGGGCGCGCGGCACCAGGTTGTATTGCTGGGCGGCTTCCTCGTTGGCCAGCAGCAGGGCGCAGGCGCCGTCGTTCACGCCGCTGGCATTGCCGGCCGTCACCGTGCCATCCGGGCGCACCACGCCCTTGAGCTTGGCCAGCGCCTCGATGGTGGTGGCGCGCGGATGTTCGTCCTGGCTCACCACGATGGCGTCGCCCTTTTTCTGGGCAATGGACACGGACACGATTTCCTTGGCCAGGTAGCCGGCCGCGATGGCGGCGGCGGCCTTTTGCTGGCTGGCCAGGGCCATGCGGTCCTGGGCTTCGCGCTCGATCTTGAAGTCGTCGGCCACGTTCTCGGCCGTCTCGGGCATGGAGTCCACGCCGTACTGCTGCTTCATCAGCTTGTTGACGAAGCGCCAGCCGATGGTGGTGTCGTACACGGCGTTGCTGCGGCTGAAGGCGCTTTCGGCCTTGGGCATGACGAAGGGCGCGCGGCTCATGCTTTCCACGCCGCCCGCGATCATCAGGCGGGCCTCGCCCGCCTTGATGGCGCGCGCGGCCGTGCCCACGGCGTCCAGGCCCGAGCCGCACAGGCGGTTGATGGTGGCGCCTGGCACATCGATGGGCAGGCCGGCCAGCAGGGCGGACATGCGTGCCACGTTGCGGTTGTCTTCGCCGGCCTGGTTGGCGCAGCCGTAGAGCACGTCGGCCACGGCCGTCCAGTCCACGCCGGGGTTGCGCTCCATCAGCGCCTTGATCGGCACGGCGCCGAGGTCATCGGCACGCACCGGGGACAGGGCGCCACCGTAGCGGCCGAAGGGGGTGCGGATGGCGTCGCAGATGAAGGCCTGGTTGGACTGGCTCATGGTGTCTCCTGGAAAAAGAATGAAGAGGTGCCGGGGTGCGCCGCAGCGCACCCACTGGGTGGGGAGCTGAGGGATCAGGCCGTGGCCGTCGCGTCCTTGATGGGCAGGCCCACGATGGACTGCAGCTCGGCGTGCGAGAGGCCGGGCACGGTGTCGATCAGGCGCAGGCCCTCGGGCGTGCATTCCAGCGTGCACAGGTCGGTGTAGATGCGCTTGACGCAGGACAGGCCCGTGAGCGGATAGCTGCAGGCCTCGACGACCTTGCATTCGCCGGTCTTGGTCAGCAGGTCCATCATCACCCAGGTCTGGCGTGCACCCACGGCCAGGTCCATGGCGCCGCCCACGGCGGGAATGGCACCGGCCTCGCCCGTGCTCCAGTTGGCCAGGTCGCCCGTGGCCGAGACCTGGAAGGCGCCCAGCACGCAGATGTCAAGGTGGCCGCCGCGCATCATGGCGAAGCTGTCGGCATGGTGGAAGTAGCAGCCGCCCGGCAGCAGGGTGACGGGCTGCTTGCCGGCATTGGTCAGGTCATAGTCCTCCTGGCCTTCGGCGGGCGACGGGCCCATGCCCAGGATGCCGTTCTCGCTTTGCAGGATGACCTCGCGGCCGGCCGGGATGTGGTTGGCCACCTGGGTGGGCATGCCGATGCCCAGGTTGACATAGGCGCCGTCGAAGATGTCTTCGGCCACGCGCCGGGCCAGCTCTTGCTTGCTGCGTTTCTGGTAGCTGCTCATGCTCTTGCTTTCGGCGGTTGGGGCGCTCATGCGGTTTTCTTGAAGCCGCCGGCCTGGGTGGCCACGCGGTCGATCTTCACGATCTGGCTCACGTAGATGCCGGGCGTGACCACGGCCTCGGGGTCCAGCGCGCCCAGCTCCACGATCTCGTGCACGGTGGCGATCGTGTGCTTGGCCGCCGTGGCCATCACGGGCCCGAAGTTGCGGGCCGACATGCGGTAGGTCAGGTTGCCCCAGCGGTCGCCCTTCTCGGCCTTGACCAGTGCCACGTCGCCGTGGATGGGATGCTCCAGCACATAGTGCTTGCCGTTGATCTCGCGCGTTTCCTTGCCGTTGGCCAGCTCCGTGCCATAGGCCGTGGGGCAGAAGAAGCCGCCGATGCCGGCGCCGGCGGCGCGCAGGCGCTCGGCCAGGTTGCCCTGGGGCACGAGTTCCAGCTCGATCTTGCCGCTGCGGTACAGGTCGTCGAACACCCAGCTGTCCACCTGGCGGGGGAAGCTGCAGATGATCTTGCGCACCTGGCCGCTCTTGAGCAGGGCGGCTAGGCCCTGGTCTCCGTTGCCCGCGTTGTTGTTGACCACGGTCAGCTCGCGTGCGCCTTGGGCGATCAGGCCGTCGATGAGTTCGGTGGGATTGCCCGAGGTGCCGAAGCCCCCGATCAGCACGGTGGAGCCGTCCTGGACGCCCGACAACGCCTCGGCGATGGTGTCGGTGATTTTGTTGATCACTTGCTTGTCTCCGGTATGCAGGCCGCTGGCGCTGCGCTAAAATGTTCGTATGTAGAACAAAAGTTCGCAGAAAGAATTATAGAGCCATGGAAAAAAATGCTGCTTCCGTAATTTCCACAGGTGGGGCCGAAGAAGAGGGCGGCACGCCGCGCCCCGGCGACAGCTATGTGCAGTCCTTTGCGCGCGGCCTGGGCGTGATCCGCTCGTTCAGCGCCGAGGCGCCTGCGCAGACGCTCAGCGAGGTGGCGGCGCGCACGGGGCTCACGCGCGCGGGCGCCCGGCGCATCCTGCTGACGCTGCAGACGCTGGGCTATGTGAAGAGCGACGGCAAGCTGTTCCAGCTCACGCCGCGCATCATGGAACTGGGCTTTGCCTACCTCAGCTCCACCCCGGTCTGGAACCTGGCCGAGCCCGTGATGGAAAACCTGGTCGACGAGGTCAAGGAGTCCTGCTCGGCCGCCGTGCTCGATGGGGGCGACATCGTCTATGTGCTGCGCGTGCACACCCACAAGATCATGAGCACCAACCTCAGCGTGGGCTCGCGCCTGCCGGCCTGCTGGACCTCGATGGGGCGCGTGCTGCTGGCCGGCGAGAGCGATGAATCCCTGCAGGCCCTGCTGGATGCGCGCGAGCGCCGGCAGTTCACGGCCCTGACCGAGCAGGATGATGACCGCCTTCGCCAGCGCATTCTGGAGGTGCGCGCCCAGGGCTGGGCCCTGGTGGACCAGGAACTGGCCGAAGGCCTGATCTCCATCGCGGCACCCGTGAAGAACGCGGCCGGGCGCACCGTGGCCGCGCTCAACATCAGCGGCCAGGCCAACCGCAACAGCGCCGAGATGATGCGCGGGCAACTCCTGCCCCGGCTGCTGGCCGCCACGCAGCTGGTGAGCCAATTGCTCAGGGCCTCATCGCGGCTTTCCCTGTAGGGCGGCGGGCGGCGCGGCGCTCCATAATTGCCGATCCACGCCCCGCACTCGCACCATGGCTCGCCTGCCCCGACTCACTCTTGCGGATCTGCCGCACCACATCATCCAGCTCGGCAACAACGGCGGGGACATCTTCATCGATGCCCAGGACCGGGAAACCATGCTGGGGCTGCTGCGCGAGATGGCGCGCAGCTGCGAGCTGGCCGTGCATGCCTACGTGCTGCTGCCCAGCCAGTTCCACCTGCTGGCCACGCCCCGCACCGGCGATGGCCTGCCCAAGTTCATGCAGGCCGTGGGCCGGCGCTATGTGCGCTACTTCAACGACCGCCACGGCCGCAGCGGCACGCTGTGGGAAGGCCGCTATCGCGGCACGGTGCTGCAGCCCAGCTGGCTGCTGCCCACCATGGTCTTCATGGACGACAGCCCCGTGCGCGCTGGCCTGGTCCAGCGGCCGGCCGACTGGCCCTGGTCCAGCTACGCGCACAACGCCGGCCTGCGCAGCGACGCGCTGATCCAGCCGCATGCCGTGTTCTGGGAACTGGGCAACACCCCGTTTGCGCGGGATGCGGCCTATGTGGAAGCCGTGGAAGAGGGGGTTGGCATCGATGACGCCGAGCGCATCAGCCAGTCGGCGCTGCGGGGTTGGGCGCTGGGCGATGAGCAATTCATTGCCGATTTACAACAGCGCACCGAGCGCCGCGTGACCCGCCAGCGCGCCGGCCGTCCGCCCGGACGGACCAATGAGCGCACCACAACAGTGCGTTAGTACCCACTGATGGCCTGCAAGTGCTTGATTCCTCACTGCAGGCCTTTGTGAAATAAATATGTCCCTTATTAATTTCCGATTTTTTTGTTCTGGAATTAATTGGGATCTGACCCTTATATAAATTTATTGCATGAGGTGATGCCTTGCCTTAATCTTGCGTTCCCTGCGAAAAATTTGAGGATTCCGCCATGACGACGGCTGCCGAGATCAAGCATCTCCAAGACCACGGTCTGTACTCCAAGAGCAACGAGCACGACGCCTGCGGCCTCGGCTTTGTTGCACATATCAAGGGCGTCAAGCGCCATGACATCGTCACCGGCGCGCTCAAGATCCTCGAAAACATCGACCATCGCGGCGCCGTGGGCGCCGACAAGCTCATGGGCGATGGCGCGGGCATTCTGATCCAGATTCCCGACCAGCTCTACCGCGAAGAGATGGCAAAGCAGGGCGTGGCCCTGCCGCCCGCGGGCGAGTATGGCGTGGGCATGATCTTCCTGCCCAAGGAGCATGCCTCGCGCCTGGCCTGCGAGCAGGAGATGGAGCGCGCCATCAAGGCCGAAGGCCAGGTCCTGCTGGGCTGGCGCGATGTGCCCGTGAACCGCGACATGCCCATGTCGCCCACGGTCCAGGAAAAGGAACCCATCCTGCGCCAGGTCTTCATCGGCCGCGGCGCCGACGTGATCGTGCAGGACGCGCTGGAGCGCAAGCTGTACGTGATCCGCAAGACCGCCAGCGCCGCCATCCAGAACCTCAAGCTCAAGCACAGCAAGGAATACTACGTTCCCAGCATGAGCAGCCGCACCGTGGTCTACAAGGGCCTGCTGCTGGCCGACCAGGTGGGCGTGTACTACAACGACCTGTCCGACGAGCGCTGCGTCTCGGCCATCGGCCTGGTGCACCAGCGCTTCTCGACCAACACCTTCCCCGAGTGGCCGCTGGCCCACCCCTACCGCTACGTGGCCCACAACGGTGAAATCAACACCGTGCGCGGCAACTACAACTGGATGCTGGCGCGCGAGGGCGTGATGGCCTCGCCCGTGCTGGCCGAGGACCTCAAGAAGCTCTATCCCATCAGCTTCGCAGGCCAGTCCGACACGGCAACGTTCGACAACTGCCTGGAACTGCTGACCATGGCCGGCTACCCCATCAGCCAGGCCGTGATGATGATGATTCCCGAGCCCTGGGAGCAGCACGAGTCCATGGACGAGCGCCGCCGCGCCTTCTATGAATACCACGCCGCCATGATGGAGCCCTGGGACGGCCCGGCCTCCATCGTGTTCACCGACGGCCGCCAGATCGGCGCCACGCTGGACCGCAACGGCCTGCGCCCCTCGCGCTACGTGATCACCGATGACGACCTGGTCATCCTGGCGTCCGAGGCCGGCGTGCTGCCCGTGCCCGACAGCTCCATCGTGCGCAAGTGGCGCCTGCAGCCCGGCAAGATGCTGCTGATCGACCTGGAGCAGGGCCGCCTGATCGAGGACGACGAGCTCAAGGCCAACATCGTCAACACCAAGCCCTACAAGCAGTGGATCGAGAACCTGCGCATCAAGCTGGGCAGCGTGGGCAGTGACACCCATGCCGGCCCCGAGGCCGCCAGCCTGCCGCTGCTCGAGCGCCAGCAGGCCTTCGGCTTCACGCAG